>NZ_DJGL01000039.1:0-20827 GCF_002432735.1 Mesotoga sp. UBA5847
AAAACGGAGTCCCTATTTATTCCTGTATTCTGGTCGTGGTGAAGGGCGGCCTTGGCTGGTCCATCTTCGGTATTATCTGGGGATTGCGATCCTTAAGATCGTGCTCAAGGCCGTATTCTTCTCCAGAATGCCGCTCTGGCTTTCGATGGGAGGGCACCTATTGATGGGCTGGCTATTGGTCTCTATAGTTTACAGCGTGTATATCAGACTAGGGATGTGGTCTATTCTCCTCATGCTCCTGGGCGGACTGTTCTACACGATCGGGGCGTCATATTCATAACGGAAAAACCCACTCCCTTCCCGGGAAAGATAGCACCATGAACTCTGGCACATACTGGTTATGCTCGGAAATTTCATTTTCTTCTCATGATGTTCCTTTATGTGCTTTCGTACTGAAATCTCTCCTATCAATAATATATTAACAGAATCAAGAAAATTGTTCCTGTTAGTTGCCTGTCATTGCTCCTGATTGTCTGTAATCTCTTCTGATTGCTCTTGGTTATAATATGGCTATAATGTTAGAATAACTGCAAACGTTTCCGGATACGTTTGCGGAGGTATCTTCGTCCAATTCTGTTTTCATGGGGGTGTTGTGTGGCAATGGCACGCGTCACTATAAAGGATGTGGCTGTATCTCTCGGTTTGTCGGCATCCACCGTTTCCAGGGCGCTTAATGACAAGGGCGATGTCGATCCGAAAACGAGAAGGAAAGTGAAAGAAAAGGCCTTGGAGCTGGGGTACTTTCCAAACATGGTGGCAAAGGCTCTGAAGGGGAAGGCGCTGGGACTGCTTGGAGTTGTGATAGACGACAACGCTAATCCCTTCTACGCCGAAGTGGTGAAGGGAATGGAACGCCAGGCAAGGGAATACGGTTTTCATCTCCTTCTGGTGAACACTTCCGCCGATTACGAAGAACAGGTCTTCGCTGTCGATTTTCTTCAGAGCAAGGGTGTCGATGGTATTCTGATAGCCCCGGTAGATGACACCAAGCCATACGAAATGGAGGCTCTCAGAGTGCCGTTCGTGGTTGTCGGAAGGCATTTCGAAGAGGGAGATTTCGTAGAGGTGTACAACGATGAGGTTCTTGGAGGTTATCTGGCCACGAAGCGTCTCCTCGACGGGGGCAGGCGCAACATTGTCACCATACAGCCGGCGATGAACATTTATCCGACGCGCGGAAGAAGTGAAGGTTACCGAAAGGCTCTAATGGAGTTTTCCGCAGAACTTTACAGCCAGTCCCGCGAGTTGAAGTCTTCTCCCGAACAGGCCGGAAATTCCCTGAAAGAGTATATCAAGACACAGGGATTGCCCGATGCCATCTTCGCTTACAACGATATGTACGCGCTCGAAGCTATAACCTGCCTGAAAGGAAGGAAACTGAGGGTTCCCGAAGACGTGGCCGTGGTCGGTTACGACGACATTCCCTATTCGGTGTATGTCCATCCCGCTCTGACGAGCGTCGCGCTTGACAAAGAGTGGATGGGCAAAACCAGTGTCGAACTGCTTGTGAGAATGGTTCAGGGTGAGGAGTTGAAAAAGAAAAAGTACATACAGAAACCCGTTCTCAGAGTCAGGGACTCTGGGTAGGAGTAATGGAATAAGGGAGGGTTTAACATGAAAAGGTTTTTTCTAGTTTCTTTGATCGGTTTGCTGCTGCTCTCGGTGTCGGCCTTTGGAGTAATTACACTTGAATTCTGGACCGGCTTCACCGGACCGGACGGGAGGTTCATGCAGGAACTGGTTGACCGGTTCAACCAGGAACACAAGGACGAGATACAGGTGAACATGAGTACCATGCTCTGGGCCGATTACAACACGAAGGTGCCGATAGCTCTCGCGAGCGGAAAGGGACCTGATGTCGGAGTCGCAGCCATCGACAATCTGAGGAGTTTTGTGAGTCAGGGCATGCTCCTGCCTCTGGACAATTATCTGGGGATCATGGGTATCAAGGAGGGCGATATCGTCTCCTCGGTCTGGGATGCGACCCATGTGGACGGAAGTATCTACGGGATCTCTCTGGACGTTCATCCCCTGGTTTTCTACTGGAACAAGGAACTCTTCAGAGAGGCCGGACTGGATCCGGAGAATCCGCCTATGACGCGCGAGGCTTTCATCGAGGCGGCGAAAGCGCTTACCAAAGACACCAACGGCGACGGCACGATAGACCAGTGGGGCACGATGATTCCAGTCGGTTGGCCGAACTACTTCATTTGGTTCTCGGCCTTCTTCTCCAACGGTGGAGAGCTTTTCAATGAAGATCTCACGAAAGCCACTTTTGCCAGTCCCGCCGGTATGGACGCCATGCAGTTCTTGGTAGATCTTGTTTTCAAGTACAAAGTCTCTCCAGAAAAGGTGCAGGTCGATGCCGATATCGACGCTTTCAAGAGAGGAACCTGCGCAATGGAATTCAACGGAATCTGGATGCTCACAAACTACATGGAAGTAGAGGGGCTAGAATTCGGCGCAGGTCCGGTGCCGCAGTTCGGTTCGGAAAGACCGGCAAACTGGGCCGGCTCTCATACGCTGGTGATTTACAAACAGAGGAAACAGGATCTGGAGAAAACTGAGGCCGCCGCCAGGTTCATCGGCTGGATAAGCAACCACAGTTATGATTGGGCTCTCGCCGGGCAGATACCGGTCAACGTATCCGTTCAGAACAGCGAGCAATTCCAGGCACTTCCATATCACAGTTCCATTGCAAAGGGTGTCGCGAACGTCGTCTTCCCGCCATTCTTCCCCAAGTACGGAGATTCGACAGGCCCGATATGGGAGGCGCTGAACCTGGCCATCCTGGGTCAGAAGACCGTCGAGCAGGCTTTGAAAGACGCTGAAAAGATCAGCAACGAAATTTTGCAGGATTGATTATCCCGACGCCTTTCCCGTAAGCGGGAGAGGCGTTCTCTCTAGAGGTGGTCGCTTTGAACACCAAAAAGGCGGTTCCTTATTTGCTCCTGTTACCGCACGCGGTTTTTTTTGGGATCTTTTTCATCTTTCCGCTTTTCAAGAGCCTGTATATGAGTTTTACCGAGTGGGGGCTCTTTCAGGGAATGATCAGATACGTCGGTCTGGACAACTACGCCAGACTTTTCGACTTCGGTGGTTACCGTTCGCAGTACTTCTGGAGTGCCATCTGGGTCACTGTGCAGTTCGTTTTGTACTCGGTACCGGTACTCGTGTCCGTTTCTCTGGCGCTGGCCCTGATTCTCAACAACAGAAAATTGAAGATGAAGAGCTTCCACCTCACGGCCTTCTTCTTGCCTACGGCCCTCTCGGTGACGGTTGTGGCCGTAATGTGGAGGTGGATACTGAACGTTCATTCCGGTCTTTTGAATTATCTGCTGTCCTTCTTCGGAATCGAAAAGATACCATGGCTGACCGATCTTCCCTGGGTCTGGGGAGCGATAATCATCGCAACCGTCTGGTGGACTGTAGGGTGGAACACGGTTATTTTTCTGGGTGGACTGTCGAAGATACCGGAACCGCTTTACGACTCGGCAAAAGTAGACGGCGCCAACGCATTCAGAAGGTTTTTGAACGTGACGCTGCCAGGTTTGAAACAGGTCATGATGTTCGTGGTCATAACACAGGTTCTGGCCGGGTTCGGTCTCTTTGCACAGCCGCAACTCATGACCGGAGGAGGCCCGGGAAGGGCGACCATCCCGATAATGCTTCATATCTACGGTGAAGCCTTCAACCCCTCCAGACCGAGAATGGGCTATGCCACTGCCATGTCGCTTATAACCGGTGTGATCATCGTTTCAGTCACGTTCATCCAGTACTTTCTCTTCACTCGAAAGAGTAAGGAGGAGAGATGATGAAAAGAAGAGGCATAACGGTGAATATAATAGCTCTGCTGATAGCGCTGGTCTTCATCTTTCCCCTTTACTGGACTTTTTTGACGGCCTTCCGTACGGAGGCGCAGATTCTTGAATGGCCGCCGAAGTTCCTGCCGACGAACCTCACGTTAGCCAACTTCGAAGAAGTGCTGGCCCATCCTCAGGATACACCCGTGTTTCAGTGGTTTATCAACAGCCTTTTTGCGGCAGTCAGTTATGCCAGCCTTTCGGTCGTTGTGGGCGTGATGGCGGCCTTTGCGCTGGCGAGAATGCAATTCAGGTTCAGAGATGCTTACTTCAAGATTATACTGGCCTCCATGGCCGTGCCCGGCATGATACACTTTCTCCCTAACTACACAACCATAGACGCTCTTGGCTGGACTGACAACCTGGTTGCGATAATCGTTCCGGGACTGGCCTCGACCTTTGGAATATTCCTGTTGAGGCAGTTCTTCATCAGTGTTCCCAGAGAGATCGAGGAGGCAGCCATAATAGACGGGGCCAACATCCGCCAGAGAATCTTCTATGTTATCGCTCCCCTGGCTAAGGAGTCGATCATCATACTCTGGGTCATGAATTTCATGTCCAACTGGAACGATTATCTCTGGGCCCTTGTGGTTCTCTACTCACCGAACAAGAGAACGATGCCGGTTGGAATGTCGACCCTTCAGGGAAAATACGTGACCCAGTACGGTCCGCTCATGGCCGGAGCCCTCTTCATCGCGGTGCCTTCGATCCTCATCTTTCTGCTTGTGCAAAGGTACTATATCAAGGGCATCGACATAAGCGGCGCCGTGAAGGAGTAAAGGGGTGATGCTGTGAAAAAGACTTTAGTGTTTTTTACGTTTTTGATCGCGGTGATGTGTATGGCATCCTTTGTGAAAGTCTCGCCCGGAGGGAAGTACTTCCAGCACGACGGAGAGGTCTTGATCCCCATAGGATTCAACGACGCGATTACGTGGCCTTCGCTCATATCGTTGAGCTACGGGAACGTTTCGGCCGCCGAAGAGTACTTCGAGAAGCTTTCTTCCTACGGCGTCAACACGCTCAGAATCATGCTCGAATACGCCCAGGACAGATCGGGAGTCTCTCTCCTGGAAAAACCGCTCGGAGTGTACAACGATTCCGTAATTAAGATGTGGGACGAGATAGTCAGACTGGCCGAAAAGTACGATATATATTTAATCGTAATTCCATGGGATCCCTTCTGGATGTACGAGAACTGGGACGTCAATCCCTACAATGAGGCGAATGGCGGACCGATAAAGACCTTGAGCCAGTTTTTGACCGATCCACAGGTCAGGCGATGGCAGAAAGAGCGGTTCAGGTTCATGGTTGAGAGGTACGGTTCCAGTGAGAGGATACTGGCCTGGGAGATGAACAACGAGATAGAGCTCTGGTATGGTCATATCTTCTACAAGGCCGATTATACGATCGGGAACGAAGCACGGGAGTGGCTGGGAGAGATGTCGGCCTTTATCCGTGAGCTGGAGATGGAACTGTACGGCGACAACCACCTCCTGACGGTTTCCACGGCCAGGCCCGGACTGACGGGTACGCTGGCGGGAAAGCTTTACAGATTCGATTACATTGATTTTTTCACCACCCACTTCTACTTCGATACGGTGAAGAACCCATCGGATCCTCTGGCGATTGCAAGAGACGTTTCGGCCAATATAAACTATCATAACTATCTCTTCGGCGACTCCCTTCCCTTCATGGACAGCGAAAGCGGACCGATAGACCGCTGGCCCCAGCCGGCAGGCTTCGACGCGGAGTGCTACAGGGCCTTTTCCTGGTCGCATTTGGCCAGCGGAGGAACTGGCACGGGTCTACGCTGGCCCTACACTTCTCCGCACATGATGCCCGATCGCCTTCTCGAGGTACTTTCTTCCATCTCGCGGTTCGTCGCTTCGGGAGGGATAGACTGGCTGAATTTCAAGGGAGTCAACCTGGATATGGAGATCTCTCTACTTTCCGAGGGAAAGACGGTTCACACTTGCAGCGGAAACGACTACGAAAATTTGAGAGAACTGATCGGCTGGGCCATGTCGGCTTCGAAGATCGGCATGGCGACGCTGGAGCTTAAGGGACTTGAACAGGGCAAATATAGAATGGAGATCTGGCACATCTCTGAGGAGTCCAATTCGCGGCCGGTGGAGTTCTTCGATTTCGAATTTCCGCTCCGGACAAATATAGGGCTGGATATAGACCACAGTAGTTTCGCTTACAAGATCTATAAAGTTGAATGAAGGACCTATCTTCAAGAAATGAAAAGAACACAGGCGGTGATTGAGTGAGAAGAGATTTCATGTGGATAACGGGCATAGAAGATACGTTCGTCAGCGCGACCGACAGCATCTCGGCGAGACCGCTGGACGAATACGAACTGACTCAGCACTACTCTCATTGGAAGGAAGATCTGAGAAGCATCTCCGACACGGGCTTCAAATACATCAGGTACGGAATTCCCTGGTACACGATCAACCCCGAAAAAGGCAGGTACGATTTTTCCTGGACCGACAGGGTCTTCGACTTCATGAGAGAGATCGGTCTGATACCGATCGTCGATTTCATTCACTACGGTACCCCCAGCTGGATGGACAACGGCTTCCTCAACAACGACTTTCCACTGTTAATGGCCGAATACGAATTGACCGTTATGAACAGGTACAAAGATTTCCTCAAATACTACACTCCTATGAACGAACCCTTCATAACGCAAGAATTCTGCGGAAAGCTCTCCGTATGGCCCCCATACCTGAAGGGTGACGATGGCTTTGTCAAGCTGCTCAACGCCACGGCCAGGGGAATCGTAGAAACGGTTTCGTCCATCAAGCGCGAACTGCCGGAGGCCTTTGCGCTGCACGTCGAGGCGTCGGGCCTCTTTTTCAGCGACGATCCCGATCTGGCCGAAACGGTGACGCTGATGAACGAATTGAGGTATGCCACCTACGATCTTGTACAGGGGCTGATCAACAACAATCATCCGCTCATCGACTACCTCAGGAGAAACGGGATGTCCTACTCCGACCTCGACTGGTTCTTACCCAGAAAAATAGAGATAGATGGCTTCGGAGTAAACTACTATCCACAGCTCAGCGTTTACAGAGTTTTCAGAGCGGGAAAAGACCTCAAGACACATTCGCACTACGGGAGCGTCGAGTATCTGAGAGAATTGCTTTTGAGCTATCACAGAAGATATGGCGGCCCGATCTTTCTCACCGAAACCAGCATCAACGGTGAACCCGATCACCAGATACGCTGGTGGAGGGAATCCAGGAAGCTCTTTGAGGATCTCCTGGATGAAGGTCTGAACCTGGGAGGATATACATGGTTCCCGGCAATGGATCTGATCAACTGGGACTACCGGTACGGTACCGCTCCGGTGGAGTGTTATCTTGAACCCATGGGATTCATACAGCTTAAAATGAATCCGGGCAGGGAGTTCGAGAGAAGAAAAGGCGAACTGGCAAGAGCTATGGAGGAAGATCTGAAACGAATCTGAAAGCACGGGAATCTTTCCCTGCTATGAGGTAAAATCGATAGAGTTCTTCACAAATAGATGAAAGTAGGTAAGCCAAGATGCGAAGCGGAAGAAAAAGAATAAACCTGGACGGAAAATGGCGGTTCGATATGTTCGGCTGCGAGCCAGAAGATCTGGCGGAGGTCGAACCGGGAAGAACGATCGACGTTCCCGCCTGTGTTGAAAGGTACTTCCCCGCCGTTACACGCGAGCAGTTCTACCTTTACTACGAACGGAGCTTCGAGCTTGCGAAGCGGCACAACAGGCGCTATTTTCTCCACTTTGGAGCAGTTGACTATCTCTGCAAAGTCTTCCTCAACGGCGAGAAACTCGGTGAGCACATCGGGGGATACCTGCCATTCGAGTTCGAGATAACCCAATTAATTCTAGACAACAACAGGCTCCAGATTCTTGTCTTCGATCCAATCGGCGGGGGAGTTCTGGACAATAGAAAGATTCCCCACGGGAAACAGAACGGAGAGCCGAACTGGTACACCAACATCTCCGGTTTATGGCAGAGCGTATGGATCGAAGAGAGACCTGAAGTCTACATACATGACCTGAAGATAGAGGCTTCCTACCTTCAAGGAAGGGTTCGTGTGAGTTTCAAAACCGATTCAGTGATCGACGGAGCAGTGCTAACGCTTCTGGATAGAAAAGGAGATACCATCTCTTCAAAGAGGGCGGTCTCGAATGAAATAGATTTACCTGTTTCCGGAGTCTTTCCGTGGTCGCCCGGAGAGCCGAATCTCTACGATCTCGTTCTGGAGATCAGCTCGAGGGGCGTCCACGATCGGTTGAGCGTCAGAACCGGGTTCAAGGACTTCCAGACAGCTTCAGGCCGCCTCCTTCTCAACGGGAGGGATTTCTACATCAAGGGTGTACTGGATCAGGACTTCTATCCCGAGACTCTGTATACGGTGCCTTCCAGGGAGTACCTGGGCGAGAGCTTCCGTAAATTGAAGAGAATGGGCATCAACACTTTGAGACATCACGTCAAAGTACCCGATCCGCTTTATATGGATCTTGCCGACGAAATCGGGCTCCTCGTCTGGCAGGATTCACCCTATTTCGACGAGTTTTCTCCCACCGGCTCGCTGGAACTCCTCAAAACTATACGGGGAGCGATCGAGCGCGACCTTCACCATCCTTCTCTGTGCGTCTATTCGATAATAAACGAGTCGTGGGGGATAGATCTAACCGATCGGGAACAGGCCGGCTGGCTTGCAAGAGTCTTGGACGAACTGAAGCAGGATTATCCTTCGATTATCTTCACCGACAACTCAGCCTGCATGGGCAACTACCACCTGAAGAGCGATTTGAACGACTACCACTTCTACGCGAGCTCGATAGACCGCGGAAAGCTCTGGAATTTTCTGATAGAGTCTTTCTCGAACAACCCGGCCTCCTTCTATCTCCGAGAGTACAGAGACAACTTCGAGGAAGAACCGCTCTTGGTTTCGGAGTTCGGCAACTGGTCTCTGCCTCCGAAGAAATGGCTCGAGAAGAGAGACTGGCCTCACTGGTTTTCACACATCTTTAAAAATGTCGCCATGACCCGTCCCGGGGGGGCAGGTGAAAGATTTCTGGCTAGTGAAATTGCCCGGGAGTATTCGTACGACGAGCTCTTCGAAATCTCGGTGGAGAATCAGCTGGAAAACTTGAGGATGGAGATCGATAAAATAAGGCTTCACGACAGGATACGCGGATTCGTGATAACGGAATCGAGCGATATTTTCTGGGAGTGCAACGGACTTTTAACCTTCGATAGAGACTTCAAATTCCCCCCCGAAAGGCTCGGAGCACTTCTCGAAAACGACCTCTTCGTGGCGTCTCTTGAGAGCGACACGCTCTGGCTGGGCCAGGAGGCTAGGCTTCTGGTAAGGCTTTTCAAAAGACTTCATGGCGAAACGATCTCCGTGGAGTCCGACGGCCTTTCCATCGAGCGCAGAATAGACGGTTTGGAGGGAGAGACGGTTGCCCTGTCGCTAGATACGTCTTCCATGAGTGAGGGTGTGAGAGCGTTGACCGTTCGCGTCGGAAGGGCCGCCTCCACCGTTCCGCTCCTGCTTTGCAAGAGGGGAGAAACAAAGCTTAAATTGATTAAGACCTCGAAAAGCGGCCCTTCGGAACCGGAAGACAACACCGTCCTAGTACTCGAGAGAGCCGGAATGAACGTTGGTATCTCCCCTTATTCGGCCAGGACCGTGGAGAAAGAGGATCTCCTTTCGGGAGACTGGATAAGCGGGATATTCTGGATCGTAAAAGATCTTTCCCCCTTTGCCCCAGGTGGTCACTTCAGAAAGTGTCACGGCGGGTTGATAGCCGGTAGGCCGATGATCGAAAGCGAAGGCTTTTCGAGGAGATTGATCGGAATAACATACGGCTGGCTGGCCGGATTTTACGGTTATCTAGATATGCTGGAGGGTCACAGGTTCGTCACGACGATGAATATAGATCCCTCCACTCCGCAGGGAAATCTGCTTCTCAGACAACTCGAAACTCTTCAGTATTGAAGCGCGAAAACTCATAGACGGCGATTTCGATATATCGATGTAAATTACTCTACGATGCTTCGAATAAATTGAAGTGTTAAGTTGTATAACTCAGCTTTGACAGCAAAATGGAAGAAATCGCAGGAAGAAGTTCTGAAAGTTTCATAAATTCGTTGTAGATACTTGAATCACTTTCGAGATAAGGTGCCATGCGTTATTGCTTGTCGCTTTGTGTTTGCTTGCTTTGTAGTTATGTGTAGCGATATCATTAGGTGCCATGTTTCTAAGACTCATGGAAAAATAGGGACTCCATTTTTACTTCAGAAGTTTAACGGGACGGCAGATAGAATATCCATAATTCTCCGGGTCGCTCCTCTGGTAGATCGGATTCTCAGTGTTCCATTCATAACCCGAGTCTTCGGGATTCCAGTTCCAGGCCAGCTCATTGACGGTTGACATGACTGCGGTGTTTTCTTCCTCGTAATTGTAAGTCGGGTAGTAGAAGACAACATACTCACTCTCTGAAACAACAGTACACTCCATACCTTTGGGAACCTCTCCTCTGTAATCGATTGGCACTTCGATTCCGTATAGATAGCCCCGCTTATCTCCCTCGAAATACCATCCGCCGATCTGACCGTGAAGGCTTTGAATGCTTTCGAGCAAACCCGTCACTGTGTGACAGTCCTGACCGGGAATGCTTTCTTGAAGTTCCCAGAAGTGGAAGTATCCCTTAGCGTTGATATTCCTGATTCCGATGAACTTGTGTGCAGGCAGTTTCTCGATCTTCACTTCGATCCTCTCCAGTTCCTTTTCGCTCAAGTTGCACCTCCTTTTGATGCCCAGAAAGTGGGGGTCGTACACGATCCTTTTCAGCAGAAGGGGAATAGGCTTTGGGGACATTCTGAACTCTTTGGGTGAAATAGAATATGCTTTCTTGAACGATCTGCTGAAAGCCGCCTGCGAGGAAAACCCATTGTCGATAGCTATCTCGGCGATCGACTTCTCTGTATCTCGAAGCTCCAGCGCGGCCTTGCAGATCCTTCGAAGCCGGACGTAATCTCTCAGCCTAATCCCGGTAAGAGCATGGAACTTCTTTGTACAGTAGAATGGCGAGTAGAAAAGGTTCTCGCTCACTTCCGAGAGAGTTAGCCCATCTTCTAGATTTCGCTCGATAAGTTCGATTATCTGCTGAACGTTTTCGTGCCATTCGTACACAGCGATCCCCTCCTGAAACAAATATATCTGAAACGAGGGCCGAATTCTTGATTTGAGTTGCACAATATGAAATGCAATCATGAATCAAGAGCCCTAGGGCTTACTGGCAAGAAGTTCACTAGTACAATCGATTATGGGACTCATAGTAATGTGTTCCAAAATAACTACATAAGAAAACTCTGCTCGCAAAACGGAAAAGCAAAGAGATACTCTGTCGAATCCTAAGAAACGTAATTGGTCCTACTACTGGTCCCTTAAGAACCGCTGAACGCTGTGAAGAGCCGTCCTTTGCTTATGAAGAAGAAAGAGCTTCCTTAAACAGGATCCCGGTCAAGTGAAAATGAATAGTTCCTAGTCCTTTGTTCCAATCATGAGCACTGAAGGAATCAGCTATCTGGAAGCGAAAGCTTCCTCAAGAACTCCGAGGCGCAATCTTTGATCAGGGTTGCTCCCGTGGTATTTTGATGAACATGATCCACCGTCAACAGAAAGCCATTTTCCTGCGAGAGAGCGTCCCAACTCTTTCTCAACAAGATGTGTTTGAATATCATTCTCAATGTGAATTCCCAGGAGACTTCCCGCCCTGACGAAGGTCTTTTGTCTGCCTTTTTCAGGTAATCGCGCTGACGTTCATTGAGATCCATATAGCACAAGTCCATCTGTGAGGTTATCTTCTTGATTAGTTCAGAATACTCGACGCTTCTTTTGAAGAGAATATGTTCGGAGTCTTCTGTGATCAAAGGCAGCGACATTACGCCTATATTAGCAATGGAAGCGGTCTTAAGCCTTTGCAATATTTCGGCGAGGTTTCTTGCGTAGCTCTCTTTTGAAGGTCTCTCGGGTAGTCTATTCTTTCTGATATAGGCTTTCATGGTCTTTTCTGAGTAGGTCGCCCACACGTCATTTGTTCCTACCAGGAGAATAGCAATATCTGGCTTCATGCTGGTCACTTTCTCGATTCTCTTGAGAACGTCATAAGAGAGGTTTCCATTCACTCCACTATTTATAAACTCAAGCTTTCCCCGGAATTCGCTTTTCAGCATCTCGAAGTAACTTGCACCCACTCGACCATAGGTAATACTATCTCCAATACAGACAACGGTATTCATGCACACTCTCCTCATTTTCACTTCATACTATTATAGTCTTTCATAGTTTTATCCACGTCGATAATCTACCGGTTTGAAAGACTATCATTTCTTTGAGGGTAGTATGAAATGGAGGACTTGCCAGATATGGGGAAAGGGAAAATACATATCTCATGCTGCTGTTCCCGTGTGAACCACATTTGGTTAGGGTTGCAAAGGAAGGAGAGTTAGTCGCTAAGCCTCGTTGTTGGAAAATGACTTGCTATAGCGAAAAACGGCGCCCGCCGCGAAGACAGACGCCCATTTACAGAATTTCTTAGAAGCACTCAAGAAAACGCCACGCAATCCACTCATGGGTCTTTGTGGTGGTACGTCTCTTTCTCTTTTCGTTTTTCCGCTTGCTCAGCTCTTCTTAGATTCCTTGCCGTCAAAGTCGAATCACAGTATTACAGTTTACGCTAGACATCAGTCATCACCGATCACAGAAGAGTTTGTGAGTTGTCGAAGTCAACGCAACTATTCACTGATCTCTCCGGCTTTTTGAACTGGTGGCGGACAGTAAAGGGGATCCAGCCCTTCGGGCAATGGTATATAGATCCTCATGGTGAGCTTGAACTCCCCGTCAGGTGTCGGAAGCCAGTTCGACTCTTTTGAAGTCCCGGGTGATTCATGCTGCAGATATAGAACCAGAGAGCCATCCTCGCCATATTTCAATTCTGATCTATCGCCGATAGAGTATCTGTTCAGGGGATTCTCCACAAGGAACTGGTCCTTGTCGTACATTGTGAGCGACCAGAATCCTCTCGGATCAACCGGAGGCAACCGATCCTTGCTGAAGGTAATGACGTAGTTGTATTTTGAAGCATCCAATGTGTCACCATCGCTATCAGACAGACAGTTCGGATAGAAGGTCTCTTCCAGATCGTTCCCATAAAGTCCAAAATGAGCTGCCGCCGCCCTCATCAGATACAGACCCTGCATTCTGTCCCTATTACCGAAGATTCTTTCTGGCAAAGACCAGCCGTCCTGAACGATCCCTATCTTCGTCTCCATTGCATAGATCTCGTCCCGGGCTTCAGTTATTGCCTCCTCTACAGCTTCTCTTACGGCTTCTGAAAGGCTATCGGGATCGAATGGATAATTCGGTCCGATTCCGATCCTAGAAAAACCGTCGATTAGAGCCTCCTCCGAAGGGTGTATTTCAAGCTGCCCGAGAAGAAAGTTGACGTATCCGATAAAACCAGTCGAGTCGGCAACACTTTGATCGAAAGGAGGCAGATCTACGGAACGAGTCTCTTCCGTAGAAGGATTTCCGCAATAATCGCTGAGAGCCTGCGATTTGTACTGCTGCTGTATCTCGAGAACCCTTTGAAGGTCTCCTTGCAGTTCACTGTTCACGCCGGTTCTCACTACGCAGTAGACAAAATTACCTTCGCTGTACACCACCCTGTCTATGCCTGCGGGAATTTCTCCATCCCAGTGTGGACCGGCAACCATGAACGTCGTCGGGCCGGGGCCGGTCGTTCTCGCTCCAATATATGCTAAGTTGTGAGTGTACATGTCAACCAGCTGGAATGAGAAGTATCGGGCCGGGATCGCCGGGATGAAGATCACAATAGGTTCGACCGTAAGATCCATCCAGATCATTGAGTAGACGGTGTCGTTGTTTGGACGGACAATCATCTTGTTCTTTGGTCCGTATAGCTGTTTGTAATGTGTGAACTCGTTCAGCTCTCCCCAGCTCAACAGCTGTAAGAACATTGTTCTGTAGTGTTCGAGCATAGGGTAGGCGAAAATATAAGCCTCCTTCGCTATGGACTTCGCCTCGATAGGATCAAGAGTGAGTTCTGGCTGAAAGGAGAATAGGCTCGAGATCAACATAATCAGTATGAAACAGGTCATTACCAGTCTCTTTGAAACCACGGATACTCCTCCTCTTTCCTGGGAACTAAGACCAGTGTTCAGTTTAATTTGGCAATCATGAAAACTCCAATCGTGTTTCCAGTTAAAATGAATGGGCATAATGTGACTCTTAGCTGAAGCTGCAATGATTGAATTAGAGACGGGAATTGATTTTCTAATTGGAACTACACCAAATTTCCTGATTCCAAGATCAGATTCAAGACGCGAGACACGGCTAGTCAAAGGGTATTAAGCAAGTATAAGTTTTGAGCTAATTATACAGGGAGACACTCCAAATCAACATTGACGGAAACTCATGCAGCAAAAAGAGCAAGAATCGCGAACTACGCGTCTTCACCAGAAATTAGGTTGTCGAAGATGATAAGCGAATGTGAGCCCTGGCCGAAAGACCGGGTTCAATTTATTCTGGTGCCGACCGAGCCATCTAGCTTGACACGATACCGGGGGCCGGCATAGTCAGTAACGTACATCCAGTTTCCGGCTACGCCGTCGAATTGCCAGATGTTTATGTTATTGAGCTTCTCTCTTTCCGACTTCTGCAGGTAGTCCTTCGCAACGAGAAAACCGTTGAAGAGGTCGGTAGACATGTTCAGTATAGATCCGAAGACGAAGATAATCGCGGCTCCAATAATCATGGAAAGCAGCTTTCCCACTGCTCTATCCCTTTTGAGAAAAGCGATCATAGATAAGATAAAGCCCACAACTCCCAGAGCCATAACAGAGAAGACTGGCAGCGGAATCAATGAGAACTGTATCTGGGCAAAGAGCAAGACAACGAAGGCCAGACTAAGAAAGAAATCCCAGTTGCCTAATCGTGAATGTGGAAGGAAGGTAATCTTCATGCCAACATCTCCTTCATTCAGCCAGCCGGGATTGACACCTGCTATCTGAGGCCCGAGTGAATCCTGCCAAGAGAATGGATGCGATAGCAAAAGAATGAACGATAGAAGAAACCTCTCCTATGTATCTTCTTCAAGATCATATATCTATGAGCTAGAATCTAGAGCGATAAAGTGACTTCAATACAGGCGTTTGAAGTGGACTTTGGTGCGGTGAGAAGGTTGTTGGCAGGCCTTTTGCTTGTTTCCAAAGGATAGACTATGATAGTACTGTCTTTTTATTTCAGATGGGAGGGATATGATTTGAGCGACGGATATCTCACGATAGAGGAGCAGCTTTCGCTTCCTGTTGTAAACAGTCCCGTTATTTCGCCCGACGGCAAAAAGGTTGCCTATACGGTTAGGCGTACAGACTGGAACGACAATAAATACCTAAGTACGGTTGTGGTCTATGATGCGGAAAGTGGGACTGCTCTGCATGTCTCGAACGATGAATTCGACTCTTCTCTTCCCGATTGGGCTCCTGACTCTAGGAGACTTGCCTTTCTCCAGAAGACCGGCGGAGAAAACAAGAACGACGTTATGATCTTCGATTTCGAAGAGAAGCGAACGTTCAAACTGCTTACTTTCGAGAACGACATAAGCCAGATAAAGTGGAGTCGTAAGAACGACGGGCTTTATCTAGTTGCTGCCTCTCCCGAAAGCGAGGAACTTAAAAAGAGGAAAGAGAACTACGGCGAATTCGACTACATAGATGAAGAACCGAAGAACAGCTCGCTTTTCTTCGTTCATCTATCACGCGCAATGAAGAAATACTCTTCAAGGTTCGAACTGCCCAAGGATATGAGATCTGAAGAGACGCTTTTCGATAAGCTGACAGACGGAAAGGAGTTTCATGTTTCTTCGATCGCTCTTTCTCCGGACGGAAATCATGTCGCCCTTCTTGCGCCTCCGACGAGCGATGTCAACGACTTCGACAAAGCAAAAGTATTTCTCATGAATGCCGATAGGAAACTGAAAGAACTGCCGCTGAAGCATCCCAGGGGATTCGCATTCTCTCCTGATTCGAAGAAACTTGCAGTCGTCGCGCCCGAAGAAGAAGATCCCTGGATGGATAACGGGGCCGTTGAGATCGTAGATCTTTCAGATCTCTCAAAGAAACGGGTGGTGGTAAAACACGACCTGAACATAGAGTTGGTCTCCTGGACAGAGAGGGGCTTCTTCGTGAGCTGGATAGAGGACTGCACGATCAGCCTGGGCCTGCTGGGAGAGAAAGGCACCATCGCACGGCTGACGAATGAGGATCAGCTGGTTATGGCTTCCAGCACGACGCCAAATGGAGAGCACTTAGCGATGGCCATGGCCACAGATGATGAACCTGTCGAGATCTACCTCGACGGGAAGAAGATAACGGATATAGCGTCTTTGCAGCCCAAGAGAGAAAGGGTACGAAAGGAAAGACTCTCTTGGAAGAGTAACGACGGCACCGAAATCCACGGCGTCTTGAATCTCCCGGCCGACTTCGACTCGATGAAGAAATATCCGCTTGTGGTGCTTGTTCATGGAGGCCCCACCTGGACGGCCCTTGCTGCGAGAGTGACCAGCAGTTATTACCCTGTCGAGCAGCTGGTTTCTAAAGGTGTACTTGTGCTGGAACCTAATTACCGTGGGAGCGAGGGCTATGGAAGAGACTTCAGGAAACTGAATTACAGAAATCTGGGGATTGGAGATTACCAGGACGTGGTTAGCGGTGTCGATCATCTTATCGAAAAAGGGTTCGTGGACGAAGACCGCATCGGAGTAATGGGCTGGAGCCAGGGCGGGTACATCTCGGCCTTCTGTGCAACTTACGGAGAGAGATTCAAAGCCGCTTCGGTGGGAGCCGGGATATCCAACTGGATGACTTATCATGTGAACACAGACATCCATGAATTCTGTCACCGATACCTCGGCGACAACCCCTGGGAAGATCCTCAGATATACAAGCAGACTTCGCCTATGACTTACATAAGGAATGCGTCTACTCCAACGCTCATCCAGCATGGCGGCTCGGACACGAGGGTTCCACCACCTAACGCCTTCGAACTTTATCAGGGGTTGAGAGAGATGAACGTTCCCGTCAGACTCGTGATCTACAAGGGCATGGGTCACGGTGCAGACAAGCCCGGCCTCCACAGGGCGATAATGACTCAGAATCTCGCCTGGTTCAGCCACTATCTTCTCGGCGAACCTTTAGAAGAGTCTTTCAAATTGAAAAGGGTCGATCGGGAGAAGACAGAGAAAAGCTAACACAGCAGGGCGTTTTGCATTGCTGCCTGGAATATACAGTGTTCTTGTCTGCCTGTGTCAAGACAGTGCATTCCAAGATCGTCTGAAACGAGTGGAGAGGTTCGGTTAGCGGGCTTGGATAAGTACAAAATCGAGATTCGAAGAGCCTCATAACCCTTCAGTCCGAGAGGTGTTGAAATGAAGATCTTCAAAAATGGAAATCTTATGGTCGTGACAGATGACAAAGGGATCATCGACTGCGAGAGCGAAAAGGCGGCCGGACTTTACCTGGAGGACACCCGTTTCATTTCGAGAATGGTCCTCAAATCATCGTTACAACTCAGAAGACTTCACTCTGACTTTTCATGGGACGGAATTGAAGTCCGCTATCTTGGCCTATCTAAACCCGAGGCTCCACATTTCGATATCTATGTAACTGAAAGCCTCCGTGCGGAGGGAAACACACTTTACACAGAGCTCATGGTCAGGAACTATTCGGCAGAGGATATAGAAGTGTCCTTCGAATTTGAAATCAGCTGCGTCTTTGAAGACATGTTTTCTGTTAGAGGAGAAAACGACGCTTACAAAGGGCTGGATATATCTAGGACGCTATCATCATCTACAACGAATAACTTTGAGTTTGAAAGTGACTTCGAGAAAGACATCGTTGAGAACTCTCTACCGGCTCTTTCAATGAAATTAATGTCTGGCGGAAGTTCCAGCCTTTCCGGGAAGCTCAGACTCAGCAAAGAATTGAAGAAAGAAGTGATCTTCAAGAAGATGTTGTCGGAAAGACCCGTGAAGGACTTCTCACCTGTCAAAAACACTCCACTGCTGAATGAAAGGGAGCTGGGGGATCTCAAGACTCTCATGATACCCACGATCTACGGGGACTTTCCTGGAGCCGGTCTTCCCTGGTACGCGACCGTCTTCGGAAGGGACAGCCTCATCTTCGGCCTTCAGACAGTTGATCTCCTTCCCAAAATAGCGAGAAATATTCTTACGGTACATGCTCACCTTCAAAGTAAAGAGGAAGATCACAAGACCGAAGCGCAGCCGGGAAAGATCGTTCACGAGACACGCCTGAACGAGCTTTCTCTGTCAGGAGAACTCCCCTTCGAAAGATACTACGGCACGATCGATGCTACCCTTCTCTTCATAATGCTAGCTCACAGGTATTACGTTCAGACAGATGACAGTAACTTCGTGAAATCCATCGAGAAGAACATCGTGGCAGCTGCAAAATGGATCGACGATTATGCCGACCCAGATAACGACGGATATATCGAGTTTGCTCCTTCGGGCAGCGGCCTCGTAAATCAGGGCTGGAAGGATTCCTCAGATTCGGTGAGCTTCGCAGACGGAAGGCTTGCAGAACCGCCCCTTGCCCTCGTAGAGGTTCAGGGATATCTGTACGACGCTTTCAAATGCCTCGAAAAGCTCATGGTTCTCTTTGACAAAAGAGAGATGGCCTCGCTCTATGCCTCTAGAGCGGCAACTCTAAAGATCAATTTCAATCGTGATTTCTGGCTCGAGAGCGAGAGCTACTTCGCTACGGCTCTCGATAATAACAAGAACCCGGTCGATTCGATAACTTCAAACCCAGGCCACTGCCTCATGACAGGGATAGTGGACGAAGACAAAGCAGAGGCGCTAGTGGAACGGCTCTTTTCCGAAGAAATGTACACCGGCTGGGGAATAAGAACGCTCTCGAGCAGAATGAAGCGCTACAATCCCTTCTCCTACCACAACGGTAGCGTCTGGCCGCACGACAACTCGCTTATTCTGCTTGGGCTTATGAATTACGGTTTTTCGGAAAAGGCCAAAGGGCTCGCTCTAGACCTCTTGAAGGCGAAGGAAAGGCATCATGACAATCGCCTCCCCGAACTCTTCAGCGGTCTGTCAAAAATCGAGACGTCAGGAAAGTTAATAGAGTATCCCGCCAGCTGCTCACCTCAGTTGTGGTCAACAGGAACGCTCTTTGTGATCTCAAGTGTTCTGGCGTCTGATTCAACCTGAACAAATCCTTGAACATTAAGAGGTCTGAAAAACCATTCCGGCTATAGAACTCGCTCTAAAGAGCTCTAATAGTTCTTGTTAATTGTAGGCGCCTTTTGTCTGGAAGACACTTCATTTTGGAGCGATGGAATAGTCTGTCATTCCATTTGCGCTTTCTGATCTTCTCTTAGGCATGAAAGGATTGATCGAGATCTGTGTCCCTTGACTGCCATCAAACTGTTCACTCAAATGAATAGAACCTCTAGTCTTGCTTGTCAGGTATATTGCTGTCGTCTGCTTTCAATGAACTGTCTCCGGACTTCTCGCTCTCTTTCCTCAGCCGCTTTGCCTTCGCCTTTGCTTTCTTTGCGTTCTTTTCTTTCACCTTTTCGTACATGTCTCTTATCCAGACATCGACAGGCGCCTTCCACTTCTCCGCTTTGTTGGGTATATTCTTTATCATCGTCCTTGGACTTATTCCCAGTTCCTTCGCCATGCGAATCGTTTCATCACCGACTTTGCATCTCTTCTTGACTTCTTTCCATTCTTCCTCTCTTTTCTTGTTAGCCATAATAACCTCCCGAAAACTTCCTTGGTTTTCTGAACAGTAACCGGCGCTATCACAAGCCTTAAACCATGAAGCTCATCTTGCAGTGCAAAACAGTAAACACGCCGGTTATTAAGAAAGAGACTTCTAACCCGGAGTTGTGAAGAAGTACTTCTTGTTTACAAATGAAAGTTTAGCATACCTCATCTTCAGAAGGAGAAATCACTGAAGAATTTGTGCCATAAACTTTACAAACAAGTCATCGTATTTCGATTATGAGACTCACTTCCGCTTATATAAATGAAGTCATGGATTGAGTGAGCATAATTATACCAGTGGCTCAAATAGTATGATTTGCTGGAGAAGAAAGCCTCTCAAGACCATTGAAGAGTCTAGAGCGGGATCCTCCATCGAGAAGCTTCGATCGGTTTCAGAGTCAACGAAATGCAAGAAAGCGAGTCTGTCACTGAAGAGGAGACTAATAAACGTGAGAGGGATTCCGCTTGACCTTGATGTGATCTCCCGGGAGCCCGACATATTTGGACCGTTGTCAGCATGCCCGAAATAAATAGCAAGACGGAGCCGTTCTGAGACCAAAATGCAAGCAGACTCCGTTGTGGTTCTGAGAGGGCAGTGCTCTCTGCATGCCCGATTGCTCACGAATACTCTGCCCGTATTGCGGCAATATCAATCTTCCTGCCGTCTTAGTATCCCCTGTATGAACTCGGCCTTTCCATTTGTATAAGCTTCTCTGTTGTCTCTGAATTTTCCGGCAAGCTCTTCTTTGAGATCGGCGTATTGTTCTGCGGCCTCTGGGTTTTCGCGCAAGTAGTCCCTGAAGAAGATGTGGTCTCTCCAAAACTTGCTCTCAAAAACGACCATGTGTACGTGATAATCAATCTCGCTGCCGGATCTCTCAAAGTATCTTCTCTCCGGCATTGAATCCTCGTGTTCGGGTCGGTAAAGATAGCCCGTTCCTTCAATGAGCGGTACACAGGAGTCGGCCTGTTCAAGTGAAGATACGCCAATCATTATGTCGATAACCGGTTTTGCCCTAAGCCCCGGGACGGCCGTACTCCCTATATGTTC
>NZ_DJGL01000039.1:20871-39154 GCF_002432735.1 Mesotoga sp. UBA5847
ACTATTACTTGCTTTGCTCTCATTCAAATCACCGTTTTAGATTAAGTTGCTAAAAGTACCTTACAAAGCATTATGAGTGACGATTTTGGGAAAGATCGATTCGAGAATGCAAACCTTTTCTGGAATCTCAGAGATTCCCCATGGGACGTTCTTCCAGGAGCCTTTCCGAAGCCTCCCGTGTCGCCACAGACCTATCGGCGAAAGCCTTCCCGTCAGAAGAGGGACAAGATCCGAAATCTCTATCTCGAAATCCTCTGCGGCTTCCGTTATCTTCGCTACACCGTCTCCGATTTCGATCTTCACATTGTTCTCGGGAAGCAGCCCGTCATGTATCTTCAGAACAACGCTTCCGGAGACAGAAGTATCCATGAGTCTTGAGATAACCTGAAGCGGGTCGAGAATTCTAACCATCCGCGATGAGGCATCTATCATCTTGAGCTCTTTTCCAGCCTGCCATCTCGAATGGAAGAAGAGTTCTATTGGAAAATCTGGCGGCATGGTCCTCATTTCGAAAGTTGCAATCTGGTCCCTATGATTCAGCAAGAATCTCTTCAGTGAATAAAGGCCGGCAAGATCGGTGAAGTTGAATTTCTCGATCACCATCTTCCTTTCTTTCTTGGAATAAATCATCATTCCATGGGGTGTGCCCTTACCATCTGTGGCAACGGCTCCGAAGAGATCTTTCTTGTGGAATATCTCCTGGCTGCAAGCGGCAATTTCCAGCACCTCGGTGTAACGAGAGGTTTCCCACATGACTTTCCGGGCTTCTTCAATAAGCCGCTTCATATCTGCGTTATTCAGAAGTTTACCGGAAACTAGCTTGAGACTGTCGTCTTTTAGTTCATCTGAAAGAAGAGAATAATCGAAAGTCAACTCAAGGCTCTCGAAGCCAAGCCCGAATCCCAGCCTTACGTAAAAGTCATGCTTGAAAGGATCGAGCATAATAAAAGTGACCCTGTGCTCTATAGCCTCCTGCATGTCTTTAAGGAGGATCGCCTTTGTAATACCTTTGTTGCGATATTCGGGCAGTGTAGCCACCGCCTCGACGTACCTGCATTCAAAAGGTTTGGTGCGGATCTTCGCTAGATACTTGTAGCTTATGTATGCAGCCACTAGCTTTTCCTCATCGAATGCACCCCAAACATATTCCCAGAGGGAGGGATCTGAGAAGAAGAATTCGCTCTCTTCCGGTTCAAAGTATTCGAACGACATCAGGAAGATCTCTACGATTCTGTCTTTATAAGAGCTGTCGATTCTTCTTATCTCCATCAAGCACCTCTTTTCCCAACAATGATACCAGATCATCATTCTATGCTCTCATTGGTATTTGCCATACTGTTAGCTTCCCCGCTTGAGAATCAGAACCGAGAGGTTATCTTATCTTTGTAGACCATTTACTTGGAATACATTTGATGGTATCTGGAAAATGAGGAACCTCTTACAGAATCCTTGAGTATACTGATTAAATCCCGATAGCATCTTCGCTTACTGAGCTTTCCGAACTAGAGGACGAGATTTTCAGTTCATACTAGTGCGAGGGTATTCAAAAGACACACAGTTTGTAGGTTATTAGGATATAATAAATATATGAGTGAATTGTTAAGGAAGCTGTTAGTGTCTTGACCAACAAAACATTCATGCAAAGACAATACAGCTCGACAATTGCCTGATGGCAATGTTGGAGGGGATCTTATGGGTGTAGTTAAGATTATTGGAATTGTGCTTGTTGTAGCCGGCGTCCTGGGTTTGGTGTATGGAGCGTTCACATACACTAAAGATAGTCACACTGTCGATCTTGGCGTAGCAGAGATTGAGGTGAAGGAGAAAGAAACTGTACAGATTCCGATTTGGGCAGGTGTTATCTCAATAGCAGTTGGCTGTGTACTTCTGTTCTTGCCGCTTAAGAAAGGCTAGTCAGCTTTATCTGACGGCTGACGAAAACCCTCGAAATCGGTCTCCATATCCTACCACCACTCTATCAAATACTTATAGTCATCTCTTAAGCTGATTTTCTTGTGGTGCATTACGGATGTGCGCAGAGATCCAAGGACCGGGCAGATGTGTCGAAAGTGGAAATCTAGAGGATTTCAAGCGTGTCTTGCCAGTTCAAGACTTCGGACTTTCGTCCAACAATATCCGAAGACGGTTCTAGACAAATCGTCTTTGCTTTAGACCACAATGTCTCGAAAGAGTTATCCTAAGTCTTGAAGAACCGGCAGTCAAGTAATAGCAACATGCTAATTAGACTTTCAATCTCTAGTTCTTGCCACTGACACTAACCAACGTACAGCGATGTTAGGTAATCAAAAAAAGGACTTCTGTGGCCAGGATCTTTGAAAATAAGATCCTGGCCAACTCTTTGAAAGGCCCTTTTAGGCTGTATAGACGGCGAACGGTTTTTCCTTATCTAAGGTTCCTCAAAAGTAGTACTGAAGAGAAGGATCGGATGAGAAGAACTCGCTCCCTTCGGGTTCGAGGTATTAGTAATGAAATCAGGATAACTCGACTATCCTATCTTTGTAGGATATGTCGATTCTCCCTAGTCTGCCAAGAACCTACAGCGAGATCCCACAAAAATGATGGCAGATTTCACTACTCTCCCCGTTTAGCAAGTGGAAGCGAGGGTCACTTCTTTGCCGAAAATGCAAGTCTCTTTCGCTAGATGTGGGACGTAAAAATGATCGAATAGGGCATTTCCGGGGGGCGATCAAGGTGGTGCAAGAGACACGTGATTGGCTTTTAGAAGAGGAGAATCCTTCTGTAAGGTATTTGACGTTGACTTCTCTTCTGGGTCATGCAGAAGATTCGAGCGAAGTCAGAAGAACGAGAGATGAAATAATGAAGCGTGGGGTGGTGCCTGCTTTGCTCGACCTCCAGAACGATGACGGCTCGTGAGGAAAACCAGAGAGGTTCTACACAGATAAGTATCGCGGTACAGTATGGAATCTTATCGTTCTGGCAGAGATGAGGGCAGATCCAAATGACGAGAGAGTCAAGAAGGCCTGTGAGTTCATATTGAGCAATTCGCAAGAGACAGAGCTAGGAGGGTTTCGTATTCTCGAAGCGCCAAGAGACTGTCAGGTCTCCCGGGAGGTGTAATCCCCTGCCTTACGGGCAACATGGTTTTTTCGCTCATAAGGCTCGGCTACCTTGAGGATGAAAGATTTCAGAAGGCAATCGGCTGGATATACGCCTTTCAGCGGACGGATGACGGAGTAGATAAACCACCCGAAGGAGAGGTCTACATGAGATACGAATCCTGTTGGGGACGCCACTCATGCCACATGGGCGTAGCTCAGGCCTTGAAGGCTGTAGCTGCGATTCCGGAGGAGAAACGGAACGGGAAGATAGACGAGAAGATAGCTGAGCTCGCAGAGTACTTCCTGAAACACCGTTTCTACATGAAGAGTCATGATCCGGAGAAAGTCGCAAAGCCGGGCTGGTTAAGACTTGGTTTTCCCCTGATGTACCAGACGGATGTTCTGGAATTGCTTGAGATATTCGCCGAGCTTAGAATCAAAGATCCCAAGCTTCAGGATGCAATCGAAATCGTTTCACTCAAGAGAAACAAAGAAGGACTCTGGAAGATGCAAAACTCCTTGAACGACGGGATGCTTGTTCCCATCGAGGAAAATGGAAAGCCTTCGAAATGGCTTACACTAAAGGCACTTAAGATCCTCAAGTTTTATGCCGAGCTATAGAGGTTTTGTGCCTTTGGCGCGGTGCTCAGAGCAATCGTAATAACTCTGCTTACAGTGGAGGGCTTTTCAATTTGCCTCTCTTGAACCGAGATCTGCACAAAGCGCGTCGGTCGTAAAAATCAATCAAATGGAACGATTATACAAGTGATTCATACAGATCGAAGTTCTCCCTCAAAACATTTCGAGATTTTTCCGAAAGAAGTTGACGCTAGAACCCTATGAAAGCCTTACATAATAACAGTTACAAGCCCTTCAGACATCTCTTTTAAGTGTAGAGACACATAGTCACCCTTATCTGAAATGATCTCCGCAACTCCCCGCAGCAAAAGAGTAGGAGAATTCACCTGTTTGCAAAGTGCGGTACTCTGGGATTCTCTTCACCAAATAACAGATGCTAGAACGCCTCTTCCTCAGTCTGTGGCAAAGTACTCCACCTTCACCGGAAGACGCTTCTCGGCAGACTCGAGGATCGAAAGAACGACAAGCGAGGTGTTGATGGCGTCATCGAGATTTATGAGGAACTCATCCCCAGTCGCCAGACAGTCGATGAAATGGCGGATACTCTCATATGCAAATCCCTTTGCCTTGCCATGAACGAAATGATTTACAAGCACATCGGGATGTTTGCACTCTTTCTGAGTGAAGCTCTCGATCATCTGGTTGTTGCTGAGGTCAAGATTAACCATGCCCTTGCTGCCCGTGAAGTTGAACTTGATGTCGTTTACGCACGGATTCGTGTTGGGCGTTATCCAGCTGTTCTCCATTGTTGCTATCCCGCCGTTCTTGAAGGTTAGGATAGTCTGATAAATGTCGGTTGTATCATGCCCCAAATTTTTCAGAACACCGGAAGAACTGACAGAGTAAACAGAATCTACCTCATCGCCGAAGAACCATCTCAAAGTGTCTACCGAATGACTACCCAAAAACCATAGAATAGACGATTTGCTTGACCAGGGCAGCATGTCTGTCGCAACCCAGAGAACGTCATTCAATCTGAAATAGGCGCTTACCGGGTCTCCGAGTTCCCCATCATCAAGCATCTGTTTGGCGACTGCAAAGGGAGGACTCCATCTATTGTGAAGATCGGTCATTACCCGTATGTTGTTGGCCTTTACCGCCTTTGATATCATGATCAGGTCCTCTCTAGTTGTTGCAATCGGCTTCTCTACGAGGATATCCTTTCCGGCATTTGCGCAATCGACAACTATCTCACCATGAGCGAAATCCGGTGTGACTACCGATACTGCATCAAAGCCAAGCCTATCTAGCATAAGGCGATGATCTTCAAATATATTTGGAATTTCAAACTCTTCGGCAAATCTCTTTGCTCTTTCTCTGTCATGATCACAGATGCCAACTAGCTCAACTTCTGGATGCTCTTTATACAGGAATGCGTGCGTTCTTCCCCATACACCTGCGCCTACAATAGCTACTCTTTTCTTCACTAAGAGCCCCCCTTTTTTCTCGTTGAGAAGAGATTTGCTTCAGTTAATCTTGACTTCTATTTCACATTCAAATGTCCTGCCCCATGGAAGACTGAACTTCTCAATCGAGATCCGATTCTTTGAAGAGGAGAAATCATAGATGTCCAGTTTTCTCCCACGAATGAATCTCTCAAGGAACTCTTCTGCTTTCGGTACGAAAACATCGTCTCTGAAGCTTTCAAAGAGCCCTTTGGACTTGCTAACCTTGTATACGTCGCCACCGGATTCATCGACTATCTTCTCCAGAGCCTTTCTTAGAACGCCCTGGTAAAGATGGTCGTCAAGAAGCCGTGAAATGTAAAACTCGGCGAGAGCCTTCTTTTTCACTTCACAGGAACCGGAAGTCAAAGCCAGAGAAAGAAGAGTCCCCAGGCTGTTTGAAGCCGTATTCCAGGCAGAGTATCCCCAGACGTTCTTCAGCCCCAGCCCCAGATAAGCTTCAACAAAGGAAGGATTGGACCCGTTTGGATAGAAAACGTCCAGTATGAAGACCCTCTGCTTCCTCTTGCTCAGGTTCTTCAGAGCCTCAATCGAATCGGTTGTAGATGTCCCGGCGATCAGAATGCCGGTTGTAGAATCTAAAGACTGCCTCATCCCTAGAAGCTTCATATGGGACTCTACGTTCTTGCCGAATTCCCGGTCCTCGAAATCCATTACCTTGTCCCTTGTTGCTGGAGAGTCATAGATGATATCGACAGGATATTCCCGATCTCGTCTGTAACAAATCATCTCCTGAAGTACTTCATCGGCGCCGTTATGTATGAAGACTCTATCTTCGATGTCAAAGTCTTTTGCGATTCCTTCAAGTATGTCTAGTTCTCTCTCCTGAGGGCCATGCTGGAAGGTATCTTCCTGGGCAAGCACAAGAAGATCTGCACAGCCGTCTTTGACGAGCCTGAGGCATTCCTTGTTCACCCGGTGATTTCTCAAACGGAGTTCACGATATCTGCTGATAAATCCTCTGGGTAGTTCATCTTCTACGGTCTCAGCCTCCTCCACCTTTCCATGGCCCGAGAGCCACAGATACTTGTTAAGCATAGTCCACAGTTCTTTCGAGCCAGCCGATGAAACTGAGACCGACGCTCTCCTGACAATTGAGGAAAGGAAAATCTCGGCATTGGGGAATCTTCTCCTCAGCTCTCTCACCGACCTCAGCCTTTCGAGAGCTGTCTCCGCGCTTATTTCCTCCTCCCTTGAGGCTATGAGACCGCCGTAAGATAGCATATCGACAGAGATTATGAATCTGTCTGCCTCCCTTGAAAGCATCCATCCAATCAATTCCTCGCATTCTCCCGGCTTCATATATCTTCCCAGCAAACTCTTTTTCGGGAGCTCGATCTCAATACCATTAAGATCTGCAATCATGGAAACCAGCTGGTAGTTTGGGGGTCTTTCATCCATTGGAACAACTACTGTCTTCAAAGAATTCCTCCCATCTCGACGATCTCTCTCTGTATCAGGTCAATGTTCACATCTCTGACAAGCTTTCTATGTTTCACGGCAAGTGCCGCAGAAATCCCTGCCGCCATGCCGGTTGCAGTTGCCAGCGGGCTGGTCCTTACTGCGGAGAAGGCCGTATGATCGGCACTTATTGCTCTTCCGGCAAGGATAACGTTCGCCAGACCCTTTGGTATGAGAGAACTCATGGGAATATGGTACTCGCCCGGGTAAGGAATTGAGATCGTCTTCAGTTGTGCCGAACCGGGCAGATGAATATCAATCGGATACGACCCTACTGCAATGGCGTCATCAAATGTTTTTCTATCAATCAAGTCACTAGTTCTCAAAACGTAATCTCCCACTATGTGGGTGGTCTCTCTCACCCCTATGTGACAGCCGGTCTGAATTAGAAATGAGTCTTCAAATCCGGGAATCTCTTTCTTGAGGAAGTCCATGAATCGCCAGACATCGGTGCTCCCGTTGGTCTGGGCTTCAGTTAGTTCTTTGCTTTTGTTGGCGTAACCGGCGTATCTGGTTGTGTTCATGAATATCTGCCCGGGATGGTAGGGGACTTCGAAAAACAAGAGCCTGTCCCTTTTGAAGTAGATTGCGTAGTCGTCAAGCCTTTTCATGAAGCTGAAGAACCCGGCAATTCCCAGATAGCTCAGGTCGGTATGCTCACTTATGACGAAATCATCTCTGTTCCTTGTAACATAAGACACTATCTCTTCTCTATCAACGCCCCCGATTCTCATCACCAAAGTCATCGGCTGGCAGCTGGAAGGGCTTCCGTCTCCGATGTTGTAATAGGCTCCGGCGCGTATGGAAAAGTTTCCCTCGCCCGTTGAATCGATGAAAACCTTTGCATTCACTCTGTTCTGCTCGCCTGTGCTGACAGTTGTTATAGAGGTGATTGAGTCTCCCTCTCTCGAAACATGCAGGACAAGTGAGTTGAACAGAAAGTCCACGCCTTCCTCTTTGAGCATCTCAATCAGCAATGATTTCATCTTTTCGGGATCGAAAGGGGTGATTGACTTTACAAATCCGATGGGGTCATCTATGTGTCCGTAACTCCCACGCATTGAAACGAGCCTGTCAATGATCTCCTGTCCGATCCCGCCTATCACCTGTCTCTCAGATGAGTGAAATGTCATCATCGGGTTTACGAGGGCAGTAGTAAGAACTCCGCCAAATGACATATCCTTCTCCAGAAGAAGCACTCTTGCTCCTGTCCTGGAGGCAGCAATAGCCGCCGATACGCCAGCCACGCCGCCGCCAACAACTACAACATCATAAACTAAATCCATTTCTTCACTTCCCAGTCTATTTGATTCCAGAACTCAAAGCGGTATCTGTGAAGTACCTTTGAAACACGAGAAATATAAAAATAACGGGCAAAATGGAAACTGTCGTGGCCGCCATAAGTGGTCCCCAGTCGGCTGTGTACCTATTCTTGAACACTTCCAATCCCAGCTGCAGAGTCCTCATAGACCTGTCGCTTGTTACTACGAGGGGCCAGAGGAAATCATCCCAGGCCTGGGTGAATGTGAAGATCGCAAGGGCCGACATCGCGGGCTTTCCAAGCGGAAGAAAGATCCTCCTGAAGATTTTCAGTTCTGAGGCCCCATCGATCCTTGCAGCCTCCGAAAGTTCTTTAGGAAACTGCATATAGAACTGCCTCATTATGAAAACTCCGAAGACAGTCATTATGTGAGGGATTACAAGACCGGCATATGTATTGAGAAGTCCGGTGCCTCCCCTTCCCAGAATATCGTTTCCGCCCACGAGCGGAAATGACTTCACCATAAGGAAAGTCGGAACCAAAGTCACCTGAACAGGTATCATCATAGTACTCAGTAGAAGGATGAACAAAACATTCTTCATAGGGAAATCAAGTCTGGCAAAAGCATAGCCTGCGAGCGAGCAAAACACGAGGTTGAAGGCCATCGAAACAAGTGAGACGATTACGCTGTTCATGAAATAGTTGCTGAAGCCTCTTGAGGTGAGCGCCGACTGATAGTGTTCCAGAGTAATTGTCTTCGGTAGGAATGTAGGCGGCCAGGTAAATAACTCTGCGTTTGGCTTTAGAGAGGAGATTGCCATCCAGAAGAAGGGCGACCCGAAAATGACTGCCGCGATCGAAAGAAGTAATATGGTCCTCACCTTGTTCTTCCTCATTCGAAGGCCTCCTTCTGTCTACGTGATCGGAAACTTACGACGGACAGAGTCATGATTATTATCCCAAGAACGAACGACATTGCACTTGCATAGCCCATGTCCATGTAGTCGAAAGCTGCTCTGTAAATAAGAAGTCCGACCGTCGTTGTAGATTGCAGCGGACCCCCTCCTGTCATGACATACATCTCCGTGAAGGACTGAAGAGTGCTGATCATACCGACAATCAATACATAGATATGAACCGGTCTTAGTAGAGGGAGGGTGATCCCGAAAAACCTCCGAATAGACGAGGCACCATCTATCGCTGCCGCTTCATACAGATTCTTAGATATCCCCTGAAGACCGGCCAGATAGATGAGCATGTTCCATCCTGCTCCCCTCCATATTCTCATAGCTACAATGGAGTGAAGAGCTGTGTTTGGATTCCTGAGAAAGTTCACAGGGGGTATATTGAAAAGCGAAAGGAGGAAATTCAATATACCGATTTGAGGATCATAGAGCCAGATCCAGATCATACTTGCCGCAACCATAGGAGTAATGACTGGAAGATAGTAGATCGCCCTGAAAATCCCGATTCCTTTTAACCCGCTGTTGACAAGCAAGGCAAGCAGCAGAGAGATCAGCATGTTTAGAGGCAGGACTTCAATTGAGAACTGAAAAGTCACCAGAACCGCTCTCCAAAACTCTGAGTCACCGAATATTCGGGCGTAATTCGCAAGCCCAATGAACCTGGCCTCTCCGAAACCCGAGAATTTAGTTAGACTCAGAAAGAAAGAGACAAAGATGGGGACTATTTTGAAGATTATGTTGTAAATAAGCACCGGCGCAATGAATATCAAAGCCGTTACTGCTATTCGCCTCTTGAGATTGCCCGCACCGCTCACGCTTCACCTCTTAGAAATAGATGAGCCGGCCCATCCTTAGGAAGAGCCGGCTTCGGTAATTACTTCAGTTTTCTGATTTCTTCGGCCGCTCCGTCTAACGCGTTTTTCGGAGTCATGACGCCCATAATTGCACGTTCGAGATACTTTGAGATAATATCTCTTGCCTGAACCCAGAACGGAACATTCGGATTTCCATAGGCATACTTCGAGCCTTCCACGAACTTCATCAGATTTGGATCATTCGCAATGTACTCGGCCACGACGCCGGACTGTCTTGGCGGCAGACTCCCAAGAGCCGTGTTTATAGCAATAAGCGCATCCTTCGACGTCATGAAGGAAAGGGCCTTTGTTGTTGCTTCCAGGTCCTTTGTGCTGCTGGAGACCATGAAACCCGCGAATGAGTAGAAAGCGGCTCTCCCATATCTTGCAGGTGGGAAGGCTAGACGAATCTTGGAGTAAACGTCCGGGCTGTATTCCTTGATGGCCGCGAGAGATTCGTTGTTCATGAAACACATTGCCGCTGTGCCAGCCGCAATCGGCTCAAGGTTTCCGATCGGGGTAAGACCGTATTCGGAAGCGACCTTGGCCTCTCGTATCAGGCCTACGTAATACTCTAGAGCCTCCACTCCCGACTGGGAATTGAAAGTCGGATTGAAGTCGTTGTCGAAGAGAGCGCCGTTGTTTGCAATGAGGAAGCCTGTCCATACTTGCTGAAGATCAATCGCCGATACAGGAATGTCCAGGCCGGCCCTCACTAGCCTACCCGATTCATAGACTGTCAGCGCCTCGGCATAGGCCCTCAGCTGTTCCCAGGTTACCGGCGGTTCATCGGGGTCGAGACCGCTCTCAATGAAGAAGTCTTCCCTGTAGGCGAGAAGTCTGCCCGAACCGAACACTGGAACCATGAAGTTCTTGCCTCTGTAAAGGCCAACACCCAGCGTACCTCCGAAGTCTTCAGGGTCCTCTAGCTTGTCGATGAGACTGTCGATGTCCATTATCACGCCCGTTTCAGCAAATCCCGCGATCGCAGCCTGGCCGTGCATGAATATATCTGGTCCTATTCCGCCGGCAAAGGCAGTTGTAAGTTTTGTGGAAAGCTCTCCCCAAGGTATATACTCAACCGCGAGCTCAATGTCGGGATTAGCTTTCTCGAAGGCAGGAACCAGGTGATCATCTACGGCCTCCATCAAAGCTTCTGTAGTACCTGCAAACCAAATCGTAACCTTCGTCTTGCCAATTGCCGTGAAGCCTAGAGCAAGACAGATGATAAGAATCAAAATCCATTTCTTCATTACCACACCTCCCTGTTAGTCTCTGGTAATCTTGCTGAACTCCCTGACAATCCGTGAAAAACTCCCGATTTCAATTCCCGTTACGATAGGGCCGATAATCAGCCCCTTGAAGCCGAGATCTAGAATTCTATCTGCTTCGTCCACGGTAATCCTCTTCTGGGTTGGAATAAAGGAAGGCAGTCCTGAAAGCTCAAGCACTTCCAAATAATCGAGAAGGTCTTCCAGCGAAAGATCTTTCCCGTAGTCCTTGGGATCGATGATCGAGATCTCTAGGGCATCTGCCCCAGCTTTCTTTAAGTATGAAGCCATCGACTTGGAATATGTATGATTAAGAGCCAGCATCTTGCAGAGATCGTTCTTCATAACATATAGAGGGGCGTAGTCGACGTAGACGTCAAAGAAAGACAGGCCGAATTTGCTCATTTCCCCTAGTTCCTCTTCTGACGCCATTGTTTCCGCTCCGGGAACGATTCCCATACAGCAGCCAAGAGCAGAATGGATGTTCTTTGCGGTCTCTCTGACGTCGGTCCATGTGACATGAACCTTTCCAGTCACCCTATGCTTCACATTTATGTGAAGCTTAACTGCGTCCGCACCGTTCTCAACTGCAGCCCTCGCGTATTCCAGACTGTTCTCGGGAAGACTGACTACCAAGAGTCTGCCTTTAGAATCCATTAGCTCTCTGAAATGCATTACTTCTCCCCCCTTAGAGTTTCACCTTCCATCAAGAACGGTTCCACAAACACAACTCCCTTTGATTCAGCATTTCCCTCCATCAACTCCTGAAGCATTGTTACTGCGATTCTTCCAAGAAGATATGGGTTTAGTGCGACGGTAGTTATTTTTGGAGAGGTCATTTTGCAGAAATCTAGCCCACCAAATCCAATAACCCCTATCTCTGAAGGGATGGAAACCTTCCTGTCCTGTAGAGCCTCGATCACACCTTTCGCAAGCCAATCGGTCGTGCAGAAGATCACTTCTCTGTTTCCAGGTGTTCTGAGATGTCTCTCGATGGCCATTCTTCCATCTCTCTCTTCGAAGGAGTTGCATTCGATAATCTTTACCCGCTCAGTTGGGAAACTGTTTTCACTAAGACACTTGAAGAAACCTTCCAGTCTATCAGCAAATGTCGAGACGTTTCTCGGCCCTGTAATGACGGTAACTGTAGAGTAGTTATACTTGATAATTTCATTGGCGGCGAGATAACCGCCTCTGACATTATCATTGTTTACAGACGCTAGGTTTTCCAGGCCCGAGTATTTGCCGATCAAGACGACCGGAATCTTCATTGCCGACAGGAAAGTCTTCAGATCGTCAGGCATTGGGATGCCTCCCACGATCAACCCTTCGACAAGATCGAGAGGGATCAGCGATTCATCGAAGCTCTTCTTGCTTCTGATCGACTGAACCAGGCAGTGAATATCCGATGACCCGGCCCCTCTCAGTATCCCCCGCTGAACTCCTGAGAAGAATTCATCGCTTTCGATTGATTTATGAGGGTTGGAAACGAAGAACATCACAACCTTACTGCCGCGGCCACTGGATATCTCGCCCGGGTATCCAAGCTTCTTCGCGACTCTCAAGACCTTCTTTTTGGTGGCTTCGCTTATGCGGCTGTCATTATTGAGTACTCTGGACACGGTTGAAATCGCCACGCCTGTGATTTCCGATATCTCTCTCAGAGTTGGCAGAAAAAGACCTCCTAACTCGTCAATTCAATGCAAATCGTGCAAATCTGAATTCTTCATGTGATTCTAGCAATTAAGAGTCGGCGAAACTAATGCCATGAGGATTGATCTACAAACTCTTCAAACGTATATCCACAATCACCAGCGATTAGAGCTATTATTCTCATTGATCTGAAAGAAGGGTATTGTCCTGGGTAATGCAAACTGTGCAAAAGAGTAAGCGATCCGTTCTGCTAAATGACCCGTCATAGGTAACTCGGCTACTTGTCCCAAATTCCAGTTCTTTCGACTTTCTTCCCAACAGAGATCTCTAGAAGCAAAGTTGCTTCAGTAGACTCGCGAAAGTCATTTCTTGAGAAGGATCTCTATCTAAAACAGTTCATCCGCTAAGTTATTCTGTTCTCATCGTCACTTTCTGTCCTAGATCCGACTGACTGAACAGGCAATGGTCAAACAGAATCGATTCAAGGTTGCGTATTTGTAAATCAGCTGCAATTCTATCGTGATATTGATGATGTAGTTGAGTATTGTCTCGATAAACTCCGTGGAAGTCTGTCCTGTTTGAAAAGTCCGGTTAGAAGAACGTATACGTTCTAGTAATGCTGCGCTTATTCCAAGTGAAGTATCTGATGTCCAGGAAACGTGCTTAGAAAGGCGCTTCGCAGGTGAAAGCGTGCTTGCTTGATGGTGGCTCAGAGAAGGGGGGAAGATAGAGGCAGAGGGAGTGAGCAAGAGTCGAATCTGAAGTGGTAGGAATGGAGAGGCAATCGTCCTTTGTAATAGAGAAAGGCCGTTGGCAGAGGTAAACTGGAATACTGTCATCTCGACCTGCTGCCTGGCGCTTGAAGGAGGGAGAAAGTGATATTGGGGATCTTTCTGAAGGACAGGGAAGCCAGTTTAGAAGGTGATCGTTTTGAGGTAAAGATCGACAAAATGGAAGCGATTTATGCGGTAGCCGCTCTGGGTTCTGAAAAGCCCAGAGTTTCTTTTGAGGACTATATTACCACTGCAGATATACTTCTCAAGAGGGATGAGGAAAACATGATAATCCTGGAGTTCGAAGAGTTCGTGCCTCCGGGAAGAATAAGAGAGTTGCGGCTGATTTCAGATGAACTGACAGTATCAGTAACTCTAGAAGAGAAAGAAACCGAAGAGATCGCCGAAGGGTTCAGAGACCATCAGCCTCCCGAAGACTTTCTCTCGTACCTGAAGAGAAACATGAAGAAGAGCGAAAACCCTCTCATGATGGCCAACTTGGAGCAGGTCTCCAGTTGAGGTTGCAGTTGTTTCTTGCAAGTCGAGAGCCTTATTTACGGTTGCTCAGGTGGAGAATGCGATTTTCCAACCCTTCCATGGTTACCAACCAATAATTGCCGGCAGAACAGGTAGAAATTGACCTCAAAACCCGGCACGATCGGGTGGACCGATTGTGTTCGTTACGATGCGGTATTTGAAGAAAGAGGCTAGAGGTGCGAATTGATGGTTTCGAAGGTCGAGATCTGTCACTCTGCATATCTTCACTTCTATCCTCTTTCGTCTGATCTTTGAAACACATCTTCCAGCTCTTCGTTTTCCTTCCTCAAGGAAGGATTTTAGAGCAATCGTGCCCATTCGTTCAGAAACGCTTTTGGGCAAAAGTAAGGTGGCCAAAGGAGATATGAGTGAACCCCTCTCTCACGGGAACGGCATTTCCTCTTAAGTGAGTACGCAGAAGAGATCCGATGAATAGTTGAGTTTCTGAGTTTTTTCAGCGAAAGTCCCTTCTGAACTGAACTCTTGAAAAGGGAGATGGATAGACCCAAATTCCTTATAATTGAAAAAACAGGTGCTTAATGTGACTAGCCAAAAATCACAAATATGAGGCTTGACGATTTTTGCTAAGGACAACCGCTCCAGTTATAGTGGGTATATTGATTCGAAGGATAGGGAGAGGCAGTTTTCTTGAGTTCAGAGTGAATTGTGAAATCTAAGAGAATATGGGGAGCCTCTGACGATACTTGATCAAGGAGGGCAACTATCTTGAATACCTATCAGAAGAGTAGAATTGTCTATCTTAGAGATCTTATGGAGATGGGTACAGATTACTCCGGGCCGGATTTTGATCGCGAGAAGCTTCTTTATGAGGCTTCTTCCGACACCATCGAGGAACTCGCGAAGCTACTGTGCGAAGTGTTCGATCTCGAGTATGAAACGGTTATAGAGAGCGAATTGTTTTTGCTTTATTATTGGAGTGTTTTCGTCTGGGACGAAAGCATTCCCTTCGAAACAAGATTTGCTGTGGCGAAGGAGATCGTCAAAATCGGCGACAAGCTCCGACGTGAGAATCTGAATAGCGCTTCCAACAGAAATTCTGCGGGTTCAGATGATGAAGAGTCAGTCTATGAAGCAATGGGGGTAAATGAATTCAGAGGACCTGAAATGGCCCGATGGTATTATCTCGCAGGTCTCAGCGCGCTTTCGTGCTTCCTTCAGCATGCCGGAACAATTGATTCGGATATTGAAGATTCTGAGGAGAAAGAACTTGAGTATCAAGCAGTGAGGCTGGCGAAATACTGTCCAAGGTTCTACTTGCAGTACGTTAATCCTTATTCCGATGTCGTGTTCGGGCTTATTGAGCCTATGGTGGCACACTATGCCCTTGGTCTGAAGAAAAATGTTGAAGTGTCACTGCTGCAGTATATTTTCGAAGATACTCATGCCGGATTGATGGCAGGATATGGTGCGTCTGTACTTTCCCTTATCTGTCTTCTGATAAATAAGGATCAGCAAATAAGGAGGAAGGCCGCCACTGTCGCGGAAAATCTGCTTGAGTGGAGTGAAGACCAGGTCAGCCCTCTGTATATCATTGTGAAGAATTCGATTGTTGATGATTCTCTTCCATTGATTCTTGGTGAAATTGTACGCAATACAGATTTCTCTCATTCAGGAAGACCGATCATGAAATTTATTAGAACGCTTCTGAAAAACAAGGAAAAGAAAGAAGCGACAGATATAGTGTGTGGAGTGTGCTCTGTTCTCCTCGATGAGGAATCCCTCGAAAAGTCGGAATCACTCGAGGAGCTGGTTTCATTTGTCACAGAGCTTAAAACCGATTCAAATACTCGATTGGCAGCAGCTCTTGTGGCAGAGAAGGCAGGCTATTCATCGAAAGCAAAGCTTCTTTATGAAATGCTTTCGAAGGCTGACCGTAAGCGTTTTGATCGGTTCGTTTCTGATTCGAAAGTTCCACCGGTACTCTCGAAAGATCTCTCGTTGAGCACGAAAATGGCCCGTCTTCTAGAACGAGCCTATCATTCAACAAAGTATCTCCACAAGATCATTTTTGAGGAGAGAAAGAATCTTATTCCCGGCCTAACCGTTTTGCGTTCTGGGGATTCCCCCACAATCGAGTACAACCTCCCACCAGGAAATTACAGATTGATGAGGCTTGCCTCGATACCGGATAGTTCTGAAAGAGTTGTTCGGATGGAAAACGCACTTGCGAGAGACCCATACGAGTTTCGGCTCTACTCAATGCTGGCTAATGGGTACACTGAGATAGGCTTAGACAATAAATGTCAATACATTCTGGAAGCCGGTTATTCGAAATTGGAAACTCTATTAGGGGAAATCGAATCGGAGTCTTACTCACTCGAGTATGATCGTGCGAACAATAAGCCTCTGCTGGATCTAATCGTTGACTATGCGGATTTTCTTCGAATAAGGGTCGGTGATCAGACTCGGGCAATAGAAACCTATGAAATGCTTCTCGATATAGACCGGGAAGATGATGTGCATGCAAAGCACGGGCTTCTCAACAGCTTATTCAGGCAGAAAAACTTCATGAAAGCCGAGAAGTTGCTGGAACGCTACCTGGAAGAGGAAGATGTAGATTTTCTTATGGGGCGCGCCTTCATCAGTGCAATAAGAAACAGAAAACAAGATGCCAACATATATCTGCTTCGCGCGTTGAGAACGAATCCTCTGATTGTAGAAATGCTCTTCAGAGATATGGGATCTGTGAAGTTCGAAGAACTGAAGGAGGAGGATGACGAAAGAGAAGCTGCAATGTATGCGCTCGACTATCGTCAGGTCTGGGAATCCAGCCCCAAGGCGTACAACTGGCTCAAGACCCGCAGGATATCCGACTGAACGATACGCTGGCTCGGTTTTCTTGGCCGGTAAGAGCCTTTACTGGCTAGTCTTTGCTTTTACTAGAGGGCACGGTCAAAAATTTCTATCGTTTGCTGCTCGGACTCAGGGAATGCATTTCTGCGTTTGTCTCATCAATGTTAAAAATGGAGTCACCGAGAAAAGAAAGAATTCCGGGACTAGAGAAGGCACCTCGCATAGTGGTCCTCGCCGATCTTCTTCATAGGGGGTATCTCGAGAGAGCAACTTTCTCCGGCGAATGGGCAACGCGGATGGAAACGGCAGCCACTAGGTGGATCGATTAGGGAGGGAATATCTCCTCCCGTTATGAGAGGCTTTCGCTTTAGACCAGTTTCTGGGGCTGGCGCCGCCGATTTAAGCAGCTTTGTGTAAGGGTGGAAAGAGCTGTTAATTATCTCTTCTGCCGGACCGATCTCCATGATCATGCCAGCATACATAACTATTATTCTGTCGCTCATATAACGGGCGCCGGCCAGATCGTGGGTTATGTATATGAAGGATACTCCATGTCGCTCTTTGAGGTTTAGCATCATGTTCATTATGCTCATCCTGTTTGAAACGTCGAGCATTGAAGTGGGTTCGTCGGCCAGAATGAGGTCGGGTTCGATCGAGAAGGCTCTGGCGATATTCACCCTCTGTCTCTGACCTCCAGAAAGCTCATGGGGAAACTTCCGTGTAAACTGTTCGGGTGGCTCAAGGCCTACCTGAATTAGTATGTTATAGACCTTTTCCGCTACTGATCTTTTGTCCTTTGCAATCTTGTGAATTATGAAGGGTCGTTCCATAATCCCGCCAACCGTTCTTGTCGGATTCAAGGCTCCGAAAGGGTCCTGAAATATCATCTGGACCCTCTTGTGGTGTTTCAGCTCTTCTTTTCGAGACATGTTGCCGCTCAACTCTCTTCCTTCAAACGCTACTCTGCCTGAAGTCTGCTTGTAGATCCTGCTTATTACGTTTGCAGTTGTAGTTTTTCCGCTGCCGGACTCTCCAACTATCGCAAGCACTTCTCCTCTTCGCAGAGGAAAAGACACGTCGTCCATTGCATGAACAACCTTTCCACGCATTCTGAAAGAGTTCAGGGGGAAGTGTTTGTTGACCGCTTCAAGAACCAGAATGTTATCGTTCACAGGGCCTCGGCTCCTTTGTGAAGAAAACACGCGACGCTGTGGCGATCGGCGATCTCCTCCAGCGAGGGGCAGGACTCTCTGCAAATAGGCATTGCCTGCGGACAACGGGGGTGAAATCTGCAACCGTCAGGCCTTGCGTCCCTTCACAATCTTCGCCGGAATTCCGATTCGGAGGACGGTGGACTGGGGACGGTTGACCTGAGAAGGCCTCCTGCCGAAGGCAGCATTGCGACCTGGGATGTTTTTCCCAGCCTTGCGTCCGCCGATGCTTTCGGGCGCCTTGCGTCTTATTCCGTTCTTTCCGACCCGCACATTGCTACCCCCAACCCCGGCCTTT
>NZ_DJGL01000039.1:39188-43498 GCF_002432735.1 Mesotoga sp. UBA5847
ACCCCCTACCCGCTACCCCCTACCACGGTCAAATCGAAATCTCGCTATCGACAGTTTTTATGATTTCAAGAAGGCTTCCCATTCAAAGAAGATCGCGAGGAGTTCTTTGTCTAGATAGTGCAGTGCCTTGGTTCTTATGTCATACGGTATGCTGTAGTAAGCTTCGGCTATCGCTCCGGTTATTGCTGCGATTGTGTCGCTGTCTCCGCCAAGCGAAACCGCAGTGCGGACTGCATCTTCGAATGAATCTGATTCTAGGAAGCACTGTATGGCCTGTGGCACTGTTTCCTGACAGGTTTCATTGAAGTCATATGATGGGCGAATCTCGTCGATTGTGAAATCCAGAGAGTAGTAATCTCTTGAGATCCTGACGCGAATATCCCGCTTTGAGAAGCCTTGACACGCAAGGAAAATGGCAATGGTAGTCGCCTCAGCCCCCTTTATCCCTTCCGGGTGGTCGTGAGTGACAGAGGTTATCGTTTTTGAGAGGCTTATCGCTTCCAATTCATTTCGCGCAGTGAATCCCACAGGGCCAATGCGCATAGCAGCTCCGTTGCCGAAGCTATTGTACGGCCGAGGGTTGGCGCTGAATATCCATCTTCCAAACATTCCCCCATAACCGCAGTTAGGATAATTTCGACCGATCTGCTGCATATATTTCACTGTAAGCTCTCTTAGCAGACGGTCATAGCACATACTCAGCCTGTAGTCTTCTCGCGATTTGTCAACAACCTTCTCAGTTTCCATGATCGCTTTGGCAACGGCAAGGCTCATTATACTATCGTCCGTAGCAAAGCACTCATCTGTGAATAGTTCAAAGGCCTTGCTTCGGTGATTATTGAACTCAAATCTCGACCCGACGATATCGCCGACAATTGCTCCCAGCAAAGTTCACACCCCACCTCTTTCATGTTGCTTGAGATTTTCCATTCCAAGTGTAACATCATCGACCTGAACGCAGCTGGAGGTTCCCACCCTATGCCTCTTCAGATGAATCTAGCAGCTCTTATCCTTTCCTGGAGATCGCCTGTGATTGCATGGAGCACAGTATTGTTTGTCAACATAAATCCGCTCCACTTGATAGAATCGTCCTTTAAACTAACTTGCGGGAGCTGAATGAGTTATGTTGGCAATAAGCAGGTGAGTGAAGTCAGTATGCAGAATGGAGCGGATGTTGTGGATGAGAAGATCAAAGAGGCTCTAGTGATTAAGAACGAGAGGATCATCAAGGCGGTGATTGAGAAATCGAAGCGTGTCTGCCCGGACTCGGTAGCGTTGGTCGGCATCTATGGTTCATTTGCCACTGGAGACATACACGACAAGTCTGATTTAGATCTCTTCATTGAATAAACGATTCGAAAGGATACAGAATAGGTTCATGCTTCATTTTGGGAGACGTTGCTCATGATATCTACTGCACGAGCTGGCAGCAGCTTGAAGACATGGCTAAATATTCGACACCATACATCTCAAGGCTGATGGACGTGAACATCGTCTACTACCGTGACTACAAGCAACCTCAGAGGTTTATGGAGCTTCGCGGTAAAGCTATGGAACGTCTGAACAGCCCGCTGAATTAACACGATCTGAGGAATATATTGATGCATTTCGGGTAGGCTCAGAAGACTTACGCAGAGTTGGTTCTGAGTGAAGAGTCCGGAAGAGTCAAATACGAGTCGGCCAAATTGATCAACTCTATCGAAATGATCATGTATCTAATCAACAAGTCATATGTAAGTCTTGGGTCTAGACACATACCTGAAGAGATCGAAAGGATGCGGGAATTACCGATTGGATTTCCAGGTCATTACAGACGACTCATCGAGGCCGATACACTGCGTTCAATTAAAGAGAGCGCAACTTCGCTTTTGCGGTGTACGGGGGAGAAGATAGAAGAGATCAAGTACAGAGTTAAGGGCAAGAAGAAACTTGATTCGCAGGCTCTTACAGGTAGTTACGAGGAAATCTATTCGAACTGGAGAAACAAGATGGAGCTTGCCGCAAAGACCGACAACAAGTACTTGTCTCTCATGACGGCCGCAAGTTGCCAGCGATTCTACGATGAAATGAGAGAGGAGTACGAAGGCGTGTCTATCGATCTGATGAAGCACTTCGATATCAACGATTTACAGAGGTCGGCGAGGACCTTCGACGAAGCAATGGAAGAGTACAGATTGCTCTATGACGAAAACAGAGTCCAGGTGAAGAAGTATCAGACAATCGAAGAGTTCGAAGAGGACTATCTTGCGTAACTTCATAAACCGGATAGCTGGATACAACATGCTTTGGATACTATATAAAGATGTTCGCACCAGTTGCTGACTGGGAATCGGAAAGAAGAATCTCCAGGAAGAAAGATTCGGGGCTCTGAAAACCCTCTGCCCTGTATTACGTATGCAGTGGCCGCTTTTCTTCTGGAATGCTCGGTAAAGTCCTTCTTTGAGAGCTTCAAAGAGAAGGGCTTCTAAGATGCGCTTTTCATAAGCTGTTTAGAGAGTCAATTGTCTTCTGAGTCTGTTTGGCTTTGATTCTTCGAGTTGGGTCGCCAGTTCTTGAAGAAGGTTTCTCTTGGCCTGGCAAGATCTCATTAGAGCTGTTTTCGAGCTGTACCGTTCCATGTCTTCTTGTCGATGAAAAGGGCCCTTTGGAGACTACTGTTATCAGCAATTTGTGTTGGAACGATAGCTCCGGTCTAGTCTTGCGTCCTATTCTGCTTTCTCTAATATGTGTTCTTCAGGCGTTCATCAGGGTCGTCAAAGTGGATTTGCATCCGATCGAAGGATTCGGGGTCGTACTCTCTTCCCAGCCAGTCGATCAGATCTTCTCGATCAGGGTGCTTCTTATTCTTCATTGCCTCAACAAGATCACGATAACCCATTGTTCCTCCAACATCTTCAGGCGGGCAGGCTCGTTCACCGGCGATGCATCTAGGATACTTGACACTCAAGTCTCTACCGAGAACCTCTTCGAGAAGAATATCGTGGATCCAGTTGTCTCCGAAATCATAGAGGTATGACGCCTTTCGGTTATGAATCGAGAGATAATCGGAAATGCGCAGTTTTCTGGAATCGAGAACCTCCTTGAAATCGTCTTCAATAGGAAGCCCTATATAAACAAGCTCGTCACTCTTCGGATCAACGACCTGAAATTCGTGTAGATGGTAATCAGACCAGCCCATAGCATCCTGAATTGCGACGTGAAGATCCCAGAAAGTGTAGATGTCCGGAACCTGTATTCGTCGCCAGATTAACGGTGTGATGTCAAGAAGCATTATCTTGAACTGATAGATCAGCTTGTATCCCTTCTTCATCTTTTCTCCTCGCTTATGGTTGGATAAACTATTATAGTGCTCTACCCATTCATGGGACAACACGTTTGGCTAATGGGATTCATAAAGACACATTGGAGACCGAGAGTTGTGGTTGTAGGCGATCCACCCTCGGAGAAGAGAGAGAAATCAGTTCCACCAGATGCAAGTTGCTGGGATTATCGGTTCTCCGAGAAAACCTAGAGAGCGAGAAGACGTTTTGAGTTTGAGGTGAAGCCTCGCTTCTAGAAAAACCATATTCGAGAGTATCAAGAGCAAGGAGAGAAAGCAGATCATGCATAGTAAGAAAAAGCAAAAGGCCGGGGTCGGGGGTTGCGGTAGGGATTGGAAAGAGCAAAGCGATATCAGTTGGCCGTTAAACGGTTCTCCTTTAGCCGAGGGAAAAACCAGTGCTTCGTTCTTGGTCAACCAGAAAAGCTACATGAGACGAAAAAAGAAGGGTAAGACTCTGAATCAAGTTCAGATGACGCGTTGTGACATTTTTGCTTTCAGGTCTCTAGCCTGCAACTGGAACAAGCAACTCCTCACTGCTCTTCGAAGGACGGCTCTTACAGCATGACGGAATCTGAGTTTTTCGCTCTACCGCTTGCAACTTGGAACATGCAACTTGGAACTGCTTTTTCAAAGGACGTCTCCTCACAGCGTGCAGCGTCACTTAGCAAGCGTACAGCGATTCTTATGGAGCCGGTCAGTCCCCATTTTCGCTTCTCGGTCTTTCACAGAGCGCAACGAACGTCCGACAGTGCTCTTTCTTCTTTGACCGGCTGATCATACGTTATTGGTGGGGAGTTGGCTCAGAAGAGCTTTGCTTCATATCTTGCTTTCTTGTATGAGCTTGAGTGTCTCTCTTGTAGTTGCGACTCTGATCAATGCTCTTACTCGCTCTTCAAAGAAGTCTTTGTCGCCTGTAACAAACACATCTGGTCTAGCCTTAATAGCGGAAGCAAGAATTGGAGCATCGTACTCGTCTCTGATTATCTCA
>NZ_DJGL01000100.1:0-14885 GCF_002432735.1 Mesotoga sp. UBA5847
GACCGCCGCCACCAAGCATTTAGGGTGTATCCGCGTGTATGAGCGCTTTGATCAAAGAAAACCTAGCCTCCCATTGGGAGGCTTGTTTGTTTTTACGTCAGTTTTTCGGCGATCTAAAAGCACTGCTTCATTAGCCCTAAGGCTTTTAGAACTGCCAGTGACAGTCATCAGCAGTGTTCAGTAAAGGTCCTGCTTCTGCTCTCATGATGCGGTGCTAATTTGAATGAGAACTGGCCCGCTCCAGATCTCCCGCAATGAAGAGACGTGTCTTCGCAAGATATAGACCTGAGTTCACTACTGCTACTGAAAAAACGCCGATAAAAGCCTTTGTATTCTATTTCTCGTCCTAAGGACGATTTGAGTAAGAGGGAAGGCGGTTGCTCCGGGAGTTTTGTTTCTGCGAGGATTGTATTTACAGAAAGGCTTGACTTCATGTTCTTCACCAAGAAATTGCGACCATACTCCTCAGTCAACTGTCTTCGAATAAAGAAGCGATAGAGATGGGAAAATACATTGCCGAAAAAGCTTTCATTGTCCGTCACAACGAAAGAAATGCACCTTTGAAGAATGGCCGGTTTCTAGGTATTGTGCATGACTATTGTAAATCCACGAACGAATATCGCTATTACCGTGATAACAAGCTCTACGACCAAAATCGGGAAAACTCTGGAAACTGTGATTTTCATCACCACGTCTCTTATTTTATGCTTCTCTTTTGTGTTGAGTCAATCTTTAGTAAGTCGCGATTTATGGCATCTTGAGATAGAAAGCCCGCAGAACGACACCAATTCCCGCCACGAGGCTTCGGTCACAAGCAAAAGAGTATCTTGATTGTTTTCGTCACATAACATTTGGCGAAGTTGTCCTGCAAGTCAAGTTTGACTTCCGATGATCCCGCACTTACGCGGATTCCTCCCGCAAAGCTCGTTCTCAAGTTCCGGAAGGATACTTTTCAGTTTGGATACTATATCCTGATCTAGAGGCATTTCTGTCATCATGTCCACAGCTTGAGCAAAAGAATAGGCGGTCCTGTAGGGCCTATCCGCCGTGAGAGCCTCAAACACATCTGCTACAGCCAGAATCTTTGCTTCGAGCGGTATCTCATCTCCCTTTAAACCCCGGGGATAACCGGAACCGTCTTCTCTTTCGTGGTGTAGATAGGCGTAAGGAACGAATCTCTCCAGGTATTCGAAATGTTGGAGAACTTCCTTACCGTGCTGGGGATGATTGCGTATTACCTCCTTTTCAATTTCGTCAAGTGGTCCGTGCTTTCTCAGTATGTTTAGTGAAATGCCCATCTTACCAATATCATGAAGCTTTGCACCGTTCACAAGCTCCATGATTTTCTTCCTTTTCAATCCAAGACTCTTACCCAAACACTCAGCGATTTTCGCCACATTTCTGGAGTGAAAGGCGGTGTGGGAATCTTCCATTTCCCACAAATACATGATTTCCTGAAGACCACTCATCTCGTAGTATCTGGAAAGACCGAGCGCCAGCACTTCCATAATGAACAAGACGCCAATTATCCCGGCCGCCACGGAATGTAGAATCATCCACCTGGTAAGATCATATCCTTTTATTTCGGTTCTCAGACCGTAGGCGAAACTCTTCGATCCGCCTGGTGAGAAGGTGATTCTGTCATCGAGATTCATCTCGGAAAGCAAGAAATTCTTGTCTATGCTGGCAATCACGACTGCATCGGATATCTCATTCTCCATATGGCTGTCGTAGACGTTGAAGTAGAGATAAAGCTCCTGCTCTATGGCAGATACTCTGTACACATCTTTAACCGGTATCTCTGACGGTCTGCTTATGAGCCTGGCCGTCTTCACTGCTGGAAACTTATTCTGGATCTCCTGGAGCATCTCTTCGATGAATACGTCGTCTTTCGACAAAACGGCGTTGTACATAGCGGTCCACTGGAAATATCCCAGAGACAAAGCAGATCCCAGATTTTCGACAGATGTCTCAAAGATTCCCGAATAGATTTTCTGAGTATAGTTTATTGCTTCATTTTGAAAGACATAGTACGGCATAAGCATAAGAAAGACGGTAACGAGAAAGATGAATATCACTAGAGTCGGTCGGATATACCTGAGTTCATCGAATCCTCTCATGTAACACCTCCCATTCTGCATGGAAAATCATTTGACATTATCATATCACTTAATCTTTTGATATAATTATTATATGAAGTGTCCTGCGATTCCCTTTTTTGCCTCTTCGATCACTCCAAGTTACATGCAATCCTAAGCCAGACACTACCCAAGCATCATTCCAATCATCGAATACTTTCTTCAGATGTGAGATCAGCCGTAAGGACCTTGGACAATGTTTTGGATTCAGAATACCCACCGAGAATTAGCAATTGGACTTGCAAAGAGGGGGAGCTGCTTTTAGAGATTTCCATCTGAACGCTTAACTGAGATCTCCACACTTTCAGGAGTAAAATGGATATCATAGAAGTAACGGGTCGCTTCATCTTGACCCGTGCTTGCCCACTCTAGCCCGGTTATTCGTGGGGCGACAGTCAGGAGTACTTTGAGAAACGCAATAACAAATGTGATCTCCTATTCTGAAATCTCACTATAATTACTTCCTTGCCTGCAAGAGTTTTATTGAGGGAAGTGGATAGTGTACAAGGAGGACTTCGTGAAATCAAAGACCTACGTATTTGAGGCAGTCATAAGAAAGTTCCGGACATAGATGGGGCGTATGTTGAATTTCCGTATGACCTCAAGTCGGAGTTCGGAAAGGGCAGACTGAGAGTCCACGCAACATTTGACCGCGAGCCTTACGATGGTAGCGTTGTCAACATGGGAATAAAGAAGGACGACGGGTCGGTGTCTTATATCATTGGTCTTCGAAAGGCCATCAGGAAAACTATCGAGAAGCAACCGGGTGACACCGTGAAAGTCACCGTTATGGAAAGAGGCGAATGAAGCATGTGGAAGTGCCCTGAGTGCGGACGTGAGTTCGAACGTCACAATCAGAAACATGCGTGCATTGAACCGCCAGAGACGATTGACGAGTATATCACCATGCAGCCCGAAGGTGTTCAATCGCTACTGATGAGCGTTAGGGATGCCCTCAGAGAGGCGCTTCCGGGTTCGGAAGAGAGAATATCTTGGAGGATGCCCTCCTTCTGGAAGAAGAGGAACATAATCCACTTCGCTGCTTTTAAGAACCACATGGGGGTTTATCAAGGAGAAGAGGCAATTGCCCACTTTGCAGATAAACTAAGTCATTACAGAACAAGCAAAGGTGCTGTACAGTTCCCCTATGACAAAACCATTCCTCTTGAGCTGATAGTAGAGATCGCAAAATGGTGCAATGAAACAGGGAGTCATCACTAGCGGAGGATTAGTATGCCAAAAGTCAGAAAGATGCTCAATGACTGGGATGCTCCGTATATTCAGTCACTCATGAGACAGATCGAAACTCAGAGTAAGGAGACGCTCACATACTGGGCGGTTGAGTACTCCGAAGAAGTTATGTTGCCGCTCTGGTGTAAACACTATCCGATTGACCTCCGCCCGCGCAATGCATTGACTGCTGCGAGAGACTGGCAAGCCGGAACCATTAAACTGCCTCAAGCCAAGAAAGCAATTCTGGAGTGCCATGCCGCGGCTAGAGAAGCAGAAAACAATCCCGTTGCGCAGGCCGCAGCGAGAGCGATTGCCCAAAGCGCGTCAACTATTCACTCTGCAAGACACTGCATAGGACTCGCACTTTACGGAGCCTTAGCGGTTGCTTATGACGCTCTTGGAACAGAAGCACAATGGGAACAGCTTGAACTATGCGCCGCCGAAGAGTGCGGGAGCATGCTCGATTCGCTGCGTTCCATTTCGGTAGAAGATGAACCTTACCCTGTGAACATCGACTGGAAGAGCTGATCGCCTTGGGAATCTAGGCGGCCAAATTAGCTTGGATTCGCACGACTAACGAAGTGTTAGGATAAGAATGATGCGTCGGAGAACGTTCGCTGAAGATCTGCTGAAAATGCCAAGATACGAGTTGCGAGTATTAGACAGGAAAGTACTCTGCTGTTTACACTTCATCCCTTACTCGCTCAAACCTAGAAAGATCATTGTCGAGAGCTTCGCTTCGAGAAGAAGAGAGTTGATAATCGTTGACCGTCGACTGTCATCTTTCATTGCCCGACAAGAGCATCTGTGAAACGAGCGGAGCAATGAAGCCGTGGCGAATCTGTCCTGCAGACGGGTTTTCGCTCTTATTCTTAAGTCCTCCCTCGAGGGAGCTCATCACTACCCATAAGTCAGGGAGTTACTGAGAAATCATATGAACACCTTCTCCCTTGACAATATTTACTGTGCGTGGCTCTTGATGATCCTGATCTTAAGTTCTCCCTTGGGCGGAGAGTGTTAGTCTTAGAAGGCTGGAAAAGCCGCTGACCTAAACATTCCCAAGAGATCAGTTGTTGATTCTTAGTAAGAGCATACGGAGCAAAGACTAAATAACTCTAAAAGTGAATACATCGTTCGACTTGCAACAGGACGCGGTCTAGAACGTGATTCAAAGAGCCCAAATCTTACCTCAAGCGGTTCGCCCAGTCAAAAGGACTAAGGACTTGACTATTTGATTCTATTTAGAGATACCCTCAACTTGATCCGATAGATTGGAGACTGTAAGTGAAGATCAATGAGAATTTCCCTTTCGAGTGTCAAGCACGTGCTTGCGACAAATAGGATATAATCGTTCGAAGTTAGGGGAGAACAATTGCGGCTACAAGCACTTCCAGTAAGGAGTTCCGTGCTTCAGACTATGATAGAGATTCTTTGATTGAAGTCTGCACCATTTTCTTCGTGCCGGCCAAGAGGTTCATTATTGCTGCACAGCACTGTGTGATAGTTACACGGAAGAGTCGGAGGGTTCGTATGTTTTCTTTGCTTCTAGTAATAATCTATATAGCCTTTATCAGCCTAGGCCTGCCGGATTCATTGCTAGGCTCCGCATGGCCCGTAATTAGGGATACCTTCGGAGTCCCCTTGTCTTTTGCGGGCATCGTATCGATGATCATTGCAGGGGGAACGATCTTCTCAAGCCTTATGTCAGAACGCCTGACAAGAAAACTCGGAACAGGGCTCGTTACGGCGATCAGCGTCGGAATGACCGCTGCGGCGCTGTTTGGTTTCTCGGCATCCAATTCCTTCGTGATAATTTGTCTGTGGGCTATTCCATTCGGTCTCGGAGCAGGTGCAGTTGACGCGGCTTTGAATAACTACGTCGCGTTGTATTATGCTTCAAGACACATGAGCTGGCTTCACTGCTTTTGGGGAGTAGGGGCTTCAATCAGCCCTTACATAATGGGCTACTTTCTTGGAACACAATTTGGATGGCGCGGTGGCTATAGAACGGTCTCCGCGATTCAGATATTCTTAACTATCGCTCTCTTCGCGAGCCTTCAGCTGTGGAAAAACAAGAGAATGAAGAGAGACAGAAGTGATAAGGTTTCTGCAAAACCGTTGAGCATCACCCAAGCGGTAAGAATCAGAGGAGTTCCGTTCATTTTGATCGCGTTTTTTGGTTACTGTGGTCTTGAAACGACTGCTGGACTCTGGGCAAGCAGTTATCTAGTTGAATATCGCGGAGTAAATGTGGAAACGGCCGCAATGTTTGCATCGCTTTTCTATCTGGGGATTACGTTCGGTCGGTTTCTGAACGGTTTTGTTGCTGACAAATTTGGAGACAGGAAACTGATCCGTTTTGGGGTTATCGTGGCTATGATCGGCGTGATTATGGTAGGTATCCCATTTGAGACGGACACAATTGCCTTGGCTGGTTTGATCGTGATCGGTTTGGGTTGTGCGCCCGTCTATCCTTCAATAATACATGCTACTCCTTCGAACTTCGGAAAGGATAACTCACAGGCAATAATCGGGATTCAGATGGCCAGTGCTTATACCGGCACTACTTTCATGCCGCCACTTTTTGGGCTTATCGCAAATAGTGTGAATATTGGACTATATCCACTTTACCTCGCATTGCTAGTAGTCTTGATACTTGCCATGACCGAGACTCTGAACCGAGTTCTTGGCTTTCCGAAAAAGAGCAGCGCGGCATAGACATAATCCGCATACAGTTCAAAACTATAATCGATGTTTCTCTTTCTTGTTGGCCGATTTGCCGATGTGAGATCCTTTCTTATTTCGGTCGCCTTTTGCAGCAGACTGGCTTCTTCAGTCTCGGCTTCTCGAAACGAAGCTCTCGATAACGTTCTTTCTAAGTAGGGCTCTATGACGGGTTCTCGGTCTTCGGGAAACGGTTGCCCGTTCAAGGCGAACCTGAAAGCCCTCCTGCGTGGGGCATGTCTCTGTCGACATTTCTTCCATCGCCGCTTCTGAACCTACCCCTAAGAGAAGGCTTGATCTATGGGCTCCCCAATCTTAGGTAGAAGGAACCTTTCAATAATTGGACGAACTTCTGGGAAGATCGCAAATAGGTTTGAGAAAACCGAATTTTCTGACTCCTCAGAAAGCCGTCCTGCAGACGCGAAAACCGATGCTAAAGCTCGTGCCCGTTGGGGACACTCCATTGCGGCTCGTTACGCGCAGGGCTCTGGCGACATAACTCCAGCCGCCACCTCGTATTACACGGACGGAACCGTTACTGATGTACGGATTCGTCTGTTCAACTTCATCGTAGTCCCCAAAGGAATCGGAGCACCATTCCCACAAGCTTCCGCTCATATCGAATAGCCCAAGTTCGTTAGCTAATTTCAGTCCGACTTCTTGAGTCATGCCTTCCGAGTTTCGATCGAACCAGGCCACTTCGCTTATATCATCGCTTCCAGCATATCTGAACCCCTCGCTCTTGTTTCCACCTCGGGCCGCGTATTCCCACTCGGCCTCAGTCGGTAATCTATATCCAACAACCTTGGAAGGATCCGCCGTAATCCTACCATCTTTGTCAAGAAGATTTCCGTCGCTATCGTACGACATTGGGAGTCTTTCCCTCTCACTTAACCAGCTGCAATAGGCTATCGCATCGTTCCAACTCACGTTGATAGCCGGTCTATCTCCTCTTCCCCATTCGCAGTCAGATGGCTTGCTCCTTCCGGTGGCTTCGCAGAAGGTGTCATATTCGTCGAACGTGACCTCATACTTTCCGATAAGAAAGTCGTAAGTTAACGTCACTTTGTGCGCGGGTCTTTCATCTGTATCACCATCACCCCATGTGTCACCGATCGCAAAGCTCCCTTTCTCAACGAGTACAAGGTTCCCTATCATTGTCATTGCACGTTCATTGCTCGCAAATGTTAAGACCAGAAGCGATACAACGAAAAGCGCTACCAGTATCGATTTCTTCATCTCTCTACCTCCAGACATATTAGCAAAAAAACTTTTGTTTGCCACAAATGTTCGTTTTGTTTCAATTTGCAATACAGCATGACTGGTTTTACCAGGGACTCTTAGCAACTTGAGGGGTAAATGTTGCTAACTCAATTGAAATAACTGTCCAGAGATGTCAATAGCGAGATACCGATGAACTCAACGGACTGCCGATATCCCGCCGTCTGAAAAGTTCCAACAATGCAGCCAGAACTTACATCGGGCGCCTTTTCAATGTTTCAACCCTTCAGCGATTTCTTCCCCGAACACATGCATATCTAGCCCAATCATATCACCCATACAGCTTCTCTCCGGTTATTTAGTTGATTACAGTTCGCTACCTACAACTCAGAAAATTCGGTTCTCTTCTTGAATCAGAAAAAGAGGCTCGCGAAAGCGCCAGAATTTGCGGCGGAAAGACTCACATTGATTCCTAAATGCCGCCGTTCATGATTCATTCAGGCATCTTCTGTCAAACTCAAGTCTATTTGACATTGATGACTGATTATGGAACTGCGGAACAAAACGATTGAGCTCCAAATATCGTGGTGAACTTATGATGAGCTAGATACGGTTATAGAAGCCTTCATCGTCGATGAGGTGTGTGAAGGAAGTCTTCTTAGCCTTATTATGGTATCAGAAAAAGGAGTCGAACCCATCCAAATGGAACAGCAATGAGAATCAGCGTCTTTGTTGCAGATTAGTTCAGAGTTGAGATGTAAATGGCCTCTGTTTGCAGTATGATAATTGAGCTGCATACGAACGATTATATCAAAAATTGGAGACTCCTAAAGGGTTAATAGCGTTGATTTTGCTCATGAGCGGTTTCTCTTTTGTCTCCAGGAACTCTAATCCTAACAAACAGGGAGGAATTTCTATGAAAGGATCTAAGAAAGGACTCATTTTGACACTTGTCTTGGTTGTCATTTCATCAATGATGGTCTCTGCCAGTTTGACAAGAGAAATCGAACCGCTGCCTCTATGGGAAAAGGAATCCACTCGTGAAGCCCATAGGATAATTGTTATGAGTGATTTACATCTGGGAGTGGATGACAGTTTTTCCGAAACGGTGAAGAACAAAGACCTGATCGCTGAGTTCCTGGAACGATTAGTGATAAGCGACATCGACGAGCTTGTCATTGCAGGCGATCTGCTGGACGAGTGGTTCGTGCCGATATCGTATGAGCCGCACTACGATTTGGGAGCTTTCTTCGAGAGGGTTGCGGAAAATAACGCTTCGATTGTTGCAGCTTTTGAGAAGATTATCCAAAGCGGTATTACGGTAGTCTATGTTCCGGGTAATCACGACCTTCTCTTGGACGAAGAAACGCTTGCGAAATTGATTCCCGGAATTGTCCAGGCCCGTGATGTTGATGGTCTGGGAACCTATCGTACGGGTATGCGTTCCGAGATTGTCATTGAGCACGGTCATCGTTATGACTCTTTCTGCGCACCTGATACTTTGTCCAACAAAGAAATAACCGGCGATTATCCTTCATTCTTACCCCCTGGCTATTTCTTCACCCGTATTGCATCTACATCTGTTGTGGAAGGCAAATCAGCACCGCAGAAGGATTTCCCTAAGATTGAAGCTCCTTCAAAAGAAGATGCGGATCAGCTTGATGCCTACACGTATTACAGTGTATGGCTGTGGGCCATGACAACCTTTCCCATCAAAGCTGATTTCGATGAAAAAGCGATTTATGTCGGTGTAAATGGATACGACAACAGTTTTTCTCTGAGCGATTTGTTACCTACAGTCCAGGATGATGGCTCGATAAGCGCCGTGCTATATGCAAACGCCCAAAGACGTTGGGACGAAGTGCAACAGATCAACAAAGTAGCCACTAAGAATTCTTATTCCGAAGCAACTGTTGGTGCAATTGATCATACATTCTTTGACAAACAGGCTGTGAAGCAGTACTTTGATCTAGATTCGACCGTTGATGTAGTCGTTTTCGGACATTCGCACGTGCCGCTTGTCAATCGCTACGAAAACGAGTATGACAAAGAAAAAGTATATGCCAACAGCGGTACCTGGATTGACGAAAATCTGATCGGTCTCGAGAGGTGCTTTGTGGTTATCGAATCCGGTGAGCAATTCACAGACGTTCGCCTGATGGAGTATCATGCAGATGGAACCATAAGCAATACCGAAGAGAAGTAAGGACTCTGCTTTAATATGAAACCGGCTCTCGCTACTGTATCAGTAGCTGAAAGCCGGTTCTTGCACTTCCTTTCTTCCCGGCAGGCTTCAAGATCAGATTAGAATCACAAACCTCGGTCTGTTTCTTCAGATTAGTCATGAATTCATCGTAAGAATGCTTATCAGAGCACGGAGTGATTTTTCAGTAGGATCGGTCATTCCTCCAAATCTTTTTTTGCGAGTCCCCTGATATATCTTGATGACTTCTCACTGTCCTCTCTTATCCTAATGAGAACTGTTCTTGGTTGTTGACAAGAGCATACATATAGAGCACACCAAATAACGTGTTAGGGTTCCTCGGGAAGAAGGAATGTTTGGTTGTACCAAGAAACGGTGTGGATCACAGTCCAGATCTTATAGGTAGTTTGTTATTCTTACTTGATTCAAGGCTATAGTTCAATTCGTGTTCACCTTTATTAATCAAATCCAGCCTTTGTCCAACTTATTGCTCATATGTAGTAATTCTCTCTGTTCACACACAATCGTAGAAATCACAAAGTGAATTGGAGGTGTTAGTCAATGAGTAGAAAGGCACGCTTTCTTCTGGTGATAGTACTGGTAGTAGCATTCACGCAGATTTTGTGGGCTCAGCTGCCTCAAACATTGGAAGAGATGGAGCAGGGCAATACGACTGGCGTAAGTCAAGGGTTTGCTACGCTGAATACCTTGGTTGGATCGCTTCAAACATACTCAAAAAATCAGTCGTAAGACGTCCGAGCTGAAAGTTTTGAGATATTAGGTATCATACTTGGTAATTTGCAGGATTCCTTGATTACCCACGCGTCACTCTGGAAGAACAATGAGCGCTTCCGTGAATTCATTCCGAGAGAACTGGCTCTTCTTGGAAAGATAGCCGGAACGATGCTCATCGCCGGTCTGAAAGATCAGCCAGCAGAAGTACAGATAAATTCCGTGCTGGCTATCGGAGTATTACTGGGAGGAAGGGCAGACTTCAAGGCTCTTGCCTTCAAACCTGCAAATCCAGAATTCCAAAATATGTTCTCGATATCTAGAACGGTATTGGAGGAATTCAGCAGGCAATTTGTGCTACTCTCTCCAGAAGTGAACAACGATCAGCTAAAAGCATTATCAGATAAGGTACATGACATGATCGAATGATGCTTCGAGGAATCAATTCTGTGGCGTTGTCTCAAATTTATATACGCGTATTGGTCTTCAGAAATCTCATTCAAAACTATTCTGGCTACGAAAGACCAGACAAGACAAGTGATCGGATTTCCCCGATTTCTATATGCCAGCACTTGTTTATGAGTCACGGGATAGAATGCATGAAGCGTCGTTTAAATAAGAATCTGTCGAAGAGTCTGTCCTTCTCTTTGCGCTGGCGGTGTGCCGGGAAGCATACAATAACTCAACTCAATGAGACTACTGAAATGCACATTAGAGAGTCTAGCTTCAGTGGTGAGAACGAAAAGCTGCGAGCAACTCGCTGCGTATTGATTGCGAGTGGCACTATCACCGTAAATCTACCACATGCACCCGATACGAAACATGATGAAACTCACTCTGCATACCATAATAGTGGTATCACTTTATCTCTAATCGCCAAAACGAAGAAACCGAGATTCCTCTTCTTGTACCAGTATTATCTATGCAGTTCTTTTAGTCAAATGCTCATTCTCCATAAACAATCGCGATTTTCGAGCGAACAGGAATATTCACTGAGTTCGGACCCGGTATTTGGCCGCGCAAATCGAACTCTAGATTGACCCCCGGCCTGAAGATTAGCACGTGAGTCGATCCTCCAAAGTGGAACATGCCCAGCTGATCGCCCTTTTCCACATGCTGGCCTTCATAAGCAGTTATCTCATTTGAAGATACTTCCGCCATACCGACAAATACGATGCACATCAACCCGACATCTGGACTGTCTGCCTCTATGAAGATCAGAGCCCTGGAAGCCACTTGCGCGATATACCCCTGTGATTCGTTCGGACTTGCAGAGTCGAAACCCGCGGACAATGCCGAGGCGTAGTAGGAACCGTCAATCAGGCGAGTCTTCACGATCCGTCCGCTCACCGGGCTGTGCCATCTATGATAGCTCAGAGCGCTCAAAAAGGCCTGGTAAATCGTCCCGCCCTCGAAGAGCTCTGTCATCGGATCACCTGCAAGCATGTGCGAGAGAGAATACTGCTGTTCCTTTATCCAGAAGCTGTCCTTTAGTTGGACGTCAGTCGCAATCTTGTATGGAGCAGATTCACAGGCGTTGACAATCACCGAGTCATCGTCTGGGCAATCCACAGGGCGCCTGCCTTCACGATACTGTCTGGTGAAGAAGTCGTCCCAGGAGGTGAAGCCATAATAGGGAAGGTCCGGGTCACACTGGAAATCTTCTGCAAAGTCGGGCATGGCCGCCATCGCGTCTCGTCCAAACCAACCCTTCTCGGGATCCTCGCTGAGCACGTATCTAGAATCGGGAGAGCCAAGAAAAACTGCCCACTGACTGAGGATCTTCTTCAGCTGTCTGTTCACTTTCTCATTCAAGAAGGCGGTAGTCCCCGCAGGGGTTCCCATTGCCCAGTTGATCACCGCGTTGATGGGAAACCCAACCAGTTCGCTCTTGTTGAACTCCGGGGCTTGAGTCAGAATTTCGTTCATCACATTCAACATTTGCCTGTAGTCTTCTATCTGGGGATTTCCTGTCGGGTCCAACTCAAATTCCGGTGTCGAAGGAATCTGTTCGAACATCTCGTTGAAGAGCATGAAAAGAACCGGGTCCTCTTCGATGATCTCCTGAAACTCCTGGATCACCGGATGAAGATTCGTTACAGAAAAAGCCAGAGATGCCAGAATCAGAACCACGCAGACAAACGTTACCCGCCGTTTCAGATTTCCAATCATTTAGATACTCCTCCCTCTTGAACCTATACCGATGCTTCCGAATCCGCTGTCAAATGCAACTGACATATTTGAGACTCACTTTCTCCAGTATGCAGCACTTCCTATCTGGAACTGCCTTTCGCCCGGCCGCTTCATGAAAGCTGGCGCTGAATCTCCTCTACACTAAAAACAAGTGTGAGAAAAAAGCTGAACCCGAAAAACGAAAGCAATAGCTCTAATGGGACACTTCCCTCCTAAAGATTTCCGCACTCTGAGTTCTATTCCTAACCCTTGTCTTGCGAGGATTCAATCCATTATAGAACTCTATCCCTTCAGAAAGATCGAGTCTCATGAGTGCAACGCTGGTCGCTGATCCCTGCTGAAGACAGCCCTGTCCGTTAACGGTCCGTCGTTGGGCAGTGTGAGAGAAAAAACTATTCTTCCAGAGTGAGGATCCGTTCTTCGTTCTCGATAACGGTCAACGAAGCAAACTCTCGTTCTCTCTAAGCGAAGCTCTCGACAACGATCTTATCGCTGAGTCTGACCCTGCCTCCTAAATCCCCTCTCGAGAGGGGTGGAGACGGCTCTATCGTCGACGGGGTGAACACACCAAGAACATCCCTCAAGTTCAGACGACGAGATACAGTATTTTCGGAATCGCTTATCACTATCATCACGGACTTGACACGTGCTCTGACTCTAGCAAATCATGGGTTGTTCTCTGTAGGTTTTTCACGGAAAACTAGTCATCTACCGAAATGATCTACCAAGGATGAGATACGCGAAGAACATATGCGTTCTTAAAGGCGTATGAGAAATATGTCTCCACTCCCTCAAATGAGTTCATTTCCCTATCGGATATGATACATTCGTTTGATACCGGAACGTTTTGCTCCTACCATTGATAGGATTTACCAACTTACTTGAAGTCTTCTGCCTAGCAGGGGCTCAATGGAGGTGTTTTGTGCGCAAGACTCTAATAGCGGCTTTTGCTGTCGCATTGCTACTCCTGGTTCTACCCGGTTGTCTTCCGAAACTTCCTAAGGATCTGCAAGCGGCGATAGAAATCGTCAAAGGCATTCTTCCGGATGAAATTCCGCAAGGCTCAGAGTACATCTGTTCTTTCTACTCCAAAGAGCTGACATCTGGATCGAAAATCGATCTTGAGAACCCGGGCTCTATTGTCGACGGAAACATAGATGGCGTGGCGGCAACGGACAATACAATCACGGTAAATGAGCCTTCTTATCTCTTTCTTCTTGATCTAGATCCCGGCTCGTTCTTCGCCCATCCAGTCAAAGCGATTGTAGTTGGCGTCAGCGGGCAATACAGGGTCATCTCAGGAAAATGGCTGCCCAGGGTGGACGAAGTTGTGCCCGAAGAGCTTAAGCTACCGATTCCGCCAAAGGAAAGGCTGGTTGACTGGAACGTTTTTCTGAAGGAGCCTTCCGGCAAAATGCAGAATCTGGTCTTCGACAGAATCACCCCCGACTGGGGCGAGCGAGAGGCGATCATTGTGGTTCAGGGTTTGCTGCCATCGGAATCCTTATACACCGATTCCATTTCAACATATACTGTATTCTTAAACCTGGCTCTTGCATACAAAGATGCGATGCCTGAAGGCAGAGTTGAAGTGCAGGGGATATTCGGTGAAGGAGCGGCAGATATTCTAACCAGCATAAACTCATACGCCGCAAAGAAAGAGATAGTAACTGTCTATATCATCGCCCACGGAGACACCGACGCTATAAGACTTGGAGGTGTTTGGCATTACGCCTGGCAGTTCAGAACAGTCTTCTCCAGTTATCCGCTTACTCAGTTTAATTTCCTTCTGGGTTCCTGTCATTCCGGAAGCTTCATAGACGATCTGAACACTCTGGAAAACATCAGAACAGTACTTACCGCATGTAGAGAGCAAGAAGGCGCTACCCGAGATATGGATCAACGATACTCGCTGGTCTCCCCTTACGAGCTAATGAATGATTTCAATCCATCAGATGTGGGAAGCGAATGGACAAGTTCAATCGTTGATGGGGCCGTCAGTATTTTGAAAGATCCTACACAATTCAATTTAGTAAGAGCCGACTCAGTGATTTACGATGTTCCGGTTATTAGCATGCTGCTGAAGAAGGCCCATATGGCAGCGCTTGGAAACTGGGCTCCATACTATTCTGAAAACCTCGATCTATCAAACAGGATAGGAAAATCTGTCCCGCTGAAGTACTGCTCCTGGGAATGAGAAAGAGCGGAATAAGACGCAAGCGCCGAAAGAACATCGGCGGACGCAAGGCTGGCAAGGATCACGCCAGGTCGCAATGCCCGGAAAAGCGTCCGGGGACGCAAGGCTGCCTTCGGCAGGAGGCGAGGCCGACTTCGTCGGGAAGTGATGATGCTGCGCAGGAAGCCACTCAGGTCAACCGTCAACGGTCCTCAGTCCTCGAAATGGAGCAGTTGCAAGTTCTCAGTTCCAAGTTGCAGTGTGC
>NZ_DJGL01000038.1:0-292 GCF_002432735.1 Mesotoga sp. UBA5847
GAACGGTCAACGGTGAACCGTATTTCACAGCGATCAGCGGGTTCTTGTTCTTAAGCGTACAGCGGAACTTCAGGGCGAGATCACGTGCAAAGGTTCTAAACAGGGGAACCCAAACAGGAGCATTTTGGGGCAGGCTTTCAGGGCAGGCTCTACTGGATGTCTACCGGTTCTTGCTTTGGGTCATCCTCGTGCTTCAGGCCAGGGTCTCGTTCTTTTCAGGCGCGAAAATGGGACCTCAGGAGCGAGATCCCGCACAGGAGCTCTGCGGGATGACAAAGTGAGTGGATTCCAG
>NZ_DJGL01000038.1:361-2787 GCF_002432735.1 Mesotoga sp. UBA5847
TCCAACCCCCAACCGGTGTTACCCGTAACCCCGGTTATCTATATCCTTCTCACTATTTTAAACTTGCTTTTGTCTGCTCTGTACAATGAAATAACATACTCGATGCAGATATCACTCTTTGTGTACGTGAATCTCTTTCTCATTATTGCGCAGTCATCCAGTTCCTGACGAAGAAAACGGGCTTCTTCTTTCTTTAGCCTTGTGAGTTCCATTTCTTCTTCTGCATAAGAGATATTGATTCCGTACTCCTTTCTTAGGATTCCGTATAGAGACTCCTTTTCCATATCTCTCTGTGTTATATTGAGCAGACGGATATCCGCTCCCACATTTAGATATGCTTCTTCAATTGCGTAGGGTTCTCCTTCGAGAAATCTAACTCTTTTCAGGAGCACGACCATTGCGTCTGCTGGGATATCGAAGAGCTCTACTGCATCTGCTGGGACTCTGACTAGTCTGTTCTCCAAAACTACAGACCGGGTCTCACTGCCGCGCTTTCTAGCCTCATCCGTGAATCCTGTGAGTATGGCAAGCTGCTCTTCGCGCTTAGATCCTGTGACGAAGGTCCCCTTCCCCTTAAGCCTTTCGATGAACCCCTCTCTTCTTAGCTCATCCATTGCTCTCCTGACAGTAAGTCTGCTTATGCTGTACTGTTGGCAAAGCTCCTTTTCCGTGGGAAGCTTATCGCCCTTCTGATACTTTCCGGAATTGAGGGATTCCTTCAAGTCAACGTACAACTTGTAGTATAGTGGAATCGGCGTTTCACCCATGATGGCCCCCTTCAATCACGATAATTCAGTTCACCAGGATAGAGGAGACAATCCTCAGCGAACTCTATGAACTCCATCCCTGACTGTTTCCATTGGCTGTAGTCAAGCTTTCCGGTTCTAATCTTCTGTGCGCTATTCGCAATGCCGATAAGATCATCTGAGCGGTCCATTATCTCAAATTGTTCATATTTTAGCAAATAATCCATCATCTTCAAAGTTATCACAAAGAAGTTGTCGTCATTTCTCGGAAAGAACTCTACCCCGCTGCAGCTGGCATTTGCGTACTTCCGGTAGAAGGGCATGAATTCGCGGCTTCGTAATCTGAGATCGGGGAACTCTCTCTTCAGAAATGCTGCGAAATCCGATCCATTGATCCATGGAGCGCCTATCAAGATAAAGGGCTTGAATGTGCCGCGGCCTTCAGAGACGTTTGTGGTTTCAAAGAAGCAGGTTCCCGCGTAACCTAGAAGAGATTCGTAGGTCGGCACATTTGGTGAAGGCACATTCCACAAAAGAGACGTGGCATCGTAACTTTCGCCGTTCCAACCTTCAAGCTTCACGACTTGCAGGTCGAGATCGAGTTTCATGAGCTTCTTGAAATATTGGGCAAGCTCTCCTGCCGTAAGTCCGTACTGGAGGGGCAGTCTATAGCCGCCAACAAAGGTCTGCAACCCGTCGTCTATTCTACTTCCGAAGACCCCTCTGCCCAGCGGGTTCGGCCTGTCAAGAACTACGTACTGAATTCCGGCTTCCGCCGCTGATTCCATTGTATAGGCGAGAGTATAGATGAATGTGTAGAATCTCAGGCCGACATCCTGAATGTCGTATACGACTACATCAAGCCCTTCGAGATCTTCCTGCAAAGGTTTGCGCTTATCCCCGTATAGACTTACCACAGGAATGCCGTATTTTGGATGGAGATCGTCGTTTACATGCGCCCCGTCGGCTACTCCTCCAAGTCCGTGTTCAGGGGTGAAGATCTTTTTCACATTGAGTTTGCTTTCGAACATGAGGTCAATTCCCCACTTCAGATCTGAGTCAACGAATGAGTAGTTCGTGACGAGACCGATCGCCTTGTTTCTTAGATCTGTGAAACCTCTTTTCTGCAAGACATCTATTCCCAGCGAAACCATACTATAACCCCCTCCAGGTAATGTATACTTATCAATCACAATCATGCCATATTGTCATATCATTTTCCCAATCGTGGAGAGTCTTTGACAAGTATCGGTTGGAATTGACAACGGAAAAGAAAAGAGCCGACATCGGTCGGCTCTTAGCGGTTGGTCGATCGGTGGTAAGGGTTTTTAGGATTCATTGACTTTATCACTTGGACCCATAAAACAAAGAAGATAGCGTCTCAAACCCGCATGGTTTAGTAAACGCTATTTTTTTGTCTATATTTTGTAGTGGCAAAATTCTTCGTTTCTGAAAATGCTTTGGCTTGTTCAGCTGTTTTCAGAAGATTAAGTGATAAACTNNGGTTTTTAGGATTCATTTCTGTCCGTAGTAATTCTTTACGAAGTCCTGCATCTTAAGACACTCCTCGTGAGAAATTACCTGAGGAGTTCCTATGATTGTTGCCATGATAATCGTTTTTGCCGACTTCTCAAGTACCTCGGCCACTTTGAAGGCATCGCTCAGGTTGCTGCCAACGCA
>NZ_DJGL01000038.1:2811-13351 GCF_002432735.1 Mesotoga sp. UBA5847
TTGTTGCCCAGGGCTGAGACTGCGTTTACTGCGAGTTCTTCTGTTCCGGGCAATGCGTAAGCTGCACATCTGACACCCTCTCCAATTATCTGTATTAATTCTTCGGAGACGGCAGGAATGTCTTTCCTTGCAATTGCGAAAGCCGTAGAGTACTGTGGATGGGTGTGGATAACCGCCCCAACATCTGACCGGTGTTTGTAGATCATCCTGTGCAGCCCATGCTCTATACTTGGCTTTCGCTTGCTGTCAATAGTATTGCCTTCCATATCTGCCATCACAATATCCTCGGTCTTCAAGCAGCCATAGCTCATCCCGCTCGGAGTTATGAGGAAGGTTTCGTCATTAACTCTGACACTTATGTTGCCCCAGGTTCCCACTGTCATACCCTGGTCTTCCATTCTTCTGCAGGCATCCAGCACCAGACCGGCAAATTCTTCTCTATTCATCCGCATACGCCTCCAATTCTGCCATCATTGAACGTGTTCTATCGTAGATTCTCTTGTATATACCAAATAAGTTGTCATATTTTTCTGCTCTAGCAGGATCGGGATCGACCCTCTCGACACGCCTTACGAGATGGGCCGCCTCTAGGGGGTCGCGTATCTCCTTTGTTGCAAGAAGGGCGAGTATTAGGTTTCCTATAGAGCCTGTGTCCTGGGTCTCGAGCGTCATGACTTTCTTTCCATAGACATCGGATTGGATCCTTCTCCAAACAGGGCTCTTGCTTCCTCCGCCCATGACATTCACGCTGTCGAAACTCACACCCAGCTCTTCAACGACCTTCATGCAATCCTTTATTGAAAAGGAGACCCCTTCCATGATTGCCCGAACCATGTGGGCTTTGGAATNNTCAGAAGATTAAGTGATAAACTTAACTAATATGGCAAATTGAGGCACTGTGAAAACATACGGAACGGGAATAACATTATCAAGCCATGAGTGTGATTTGTTTAGGTAATTGCATTAATATGATAAACGATAAGGAGAGTGTGATCTTTCATAGGAGCTTATGCTTGCGAAGGAAGCTTTCAACTTCTTTTTCATATGTGACCGGATCGGTTGGGAGAGACGCTGCATGAGCAGCTCCGGGAACTACTAGAAGATGATTTTTCGAATTGCCTTCCATGTGCATCTTTTCGCTCATATAGGTTGGAACGTAATGGTCTTCAGCTCCGTGCGCGAACATTACTGGAACTGACGACTCTCTTACGGATTTTATTGGGCTTACTTCTTTTAGATTCGCGCCAGTCAGGAGTTTTGCAAAGAATCGGGCTAGCCAAATGAATGGAATCGAGGGAAGGTGAAAGTCCTCACGCAACCTTACTGACAGCAATTCTTCGAGGTCAGAAAAACTGCAGTCGGCGACGCAGAAATCGATCTCATTGTCAAGAGAAAGGTATTGAAGAGCTATTGCAGCACCCATCGATTCTCCGTGTAGGCCGATTCGAGTATTCGCCCCAAGTCTTTCCAGAGCCCATTTCTTTACAGCGGCAAGATCATGCTTCTCGTAGAAGCCTAGAGTCGTATTCGTACCTCCGCTTTTTCCGTGATTCCTGTGGTCATATACGATGATGTTGTAGCCCAGCTTGTGAAAAACCTTTGCATACTTTATGGAACCGAAAAGTGAATAAGTGATGCCGTGACAGATAATTACGGTTCTTTCGGAATTGTCGTTCGGAATCAGAAACCCGTGGAGTTTGTATCCATAAGGAGAATCAACCCAAATCTCTTCCTTTCCGACCTCTTCGAACCAATCTGGATCCATTCTGCCATTCTCGACTTCGATGCGGTAGGTCTCTTCGTAAGGGATCTGTCTGGGTTTTATGACCCTATTTGAGAGAGCAAATCCCACAAAGGCCAGAAATGCTACAACAACTAGAATTATTACGGCAATTATCATTTTTTCCCTCCATATGGAACTACCTCTTTTCGAAGCCCCTGAATTCCAGCTCTTGAGAGGACTGTTCGATTATTCTGGTGATCTTTCCTCCAGAAAGCTTGACGGCAAGAGATCCCTTTTTCACTTTGTTTAAGAACAATGCAAGTTCAGTCTCATCGCCTCTAGCGACAATTCTTACGGACCCATCATCCAGGTTTTCGACATACCCGGTGATTCTGTGTTTTTCTGCAAGCCGCCTCACGAAGTTTCTCATTCCAACTCTCTGAACTCTCCCTTCGAGAGTAACTTCAACCGTTCTCACACTACGACTTTACCTCCCTATGGTTTAGAATATTTCTATCTCTTCATAGGGAGATTCTATCAGTTGATGGTACCTAAACCTTTCTCTTGAGAGATGCAGTTATTTCTTGGCGAACCAGGAGGTAAGATGATAACACTAGATTCCAAGTTCCGACAATATCCGCTCAAGTACGTTTCCCAGACTTTGCTGACGATCATTTCGGTCTTCGTGATTCTGCTCTTTATTGATGCAATCTCTGAAGCAGTTGTTGTTGCTTCGTTTGGGGCATCGACATTCATTATCTTTGCGATGCCAAATCTCAGGGCATCCAGCGCAAGGTACGTTCTGGGAGGCAACGCAATCGGTCTGCTGGTAGCTTTTGGAGTTCATGTTTTGGATCTGCTGACTAAACATACTCATATTCAGTGGTCTGATAACATATCATTCGCCTTCATGGGGTCTCTGGCGATAGGTCTAACTATGTTTGCCATGGTGATAACCGATTCAGAGCATCCGCCGGCTGCCGGACTCGCACTGGGGTTGACTCTTGACGGGTTCAGTGTTAGAACTGCAACTATAACCATTCTTGGGATAATCATCGTCTTTTCGGTAAAAGAACTCTTGAAGAAACACTTGCTGGATCTTGTCTAGGAAGGAGGTAACTGGATGATAAGACTGGAAAAGATGAAGCCCGATGAGTTCGAGGTCTATAGTGAAGGATTGGTAAGAAACTATGCGATCGAGAATGTCAAATCGGGAAGGTGGGAAGAGAAGGATGCGATCGAGAAATCGAGAAGAGAGATCGATTCATTACTTACGGATGGTTTGAACACCAGGTATCACAAGCTTCTAAGTATAGTGGAGACTGATCATAATCATAAGATTGGCTACTTCTGGTTGCATATCTTCCCGAATACAAAGAAGGGGTTCATCTATGACTTCGTGATCCAAAAGGAATTCAGAGGAAAAGGTTGTGGAAAGAGGAGTCTCGAAGCACTTGAGGAATATGCCGGAGATCTGGGAATAGAAAATCTTTCGCTACATGTCTTTGCTCATAACACCGCAGCGGTATCGTTGTACAAGAAGATGGGATATGAAGTAACCAACATGAATATGGCCAAGGCGATCGGTAATAACTAAAAAGAAAAAGAGAGGATGATTCCTCTCTTTTCTGGCAGGCGAGGAGGGCCTCGAACCCCCGACCTACGATTTTGGAGACCGTCGCTCTGCCAATTGAGCTACTCGCCTACAAAGACGATTATAGCGGAATCGATACTCCTTTTCAAGAGGAGAGGATTATTGCCAGCACGATCGAAATAAGAAAGAGTATGAGATATGAAGAGAGTGCCGAATCGATTCTCTCGAAGTAAACCGGCAGAGGTCTAAGGAACTTGCGCAGCAGAAGATACCCCGCCATTCCCGCGATAACGGCAAGTAATGATTCGAACATGTATATTTCGAAACCGATGATCCCATGTATTATTATGACTCCGGACAAGATGGAGTAAGCAGCAACGGTATTCGCGGCCGGCCAGGAGGAAGATTTACCGGGTTTGAGAAAGATGAACTTCGAGAAGCTCATTGCCGTTCCAGCGGAAGCAATAAGAAGCAGGATCTTCACTGAGGGACAACAAGCGCCGTGTATGATGATCTCTTTAGTTACACACCCGGATGTCATAGGAAATCCCGCAATAGCAAGCGAACCGATCAAAAGAAAGGCATACTCGACTTTTGTGATCTTCCCCGACCACTTTGAATATTCCTTTGTACCAAGTCTTGCCGATATATTCCCGACGACCAGAAAGAGGAGCGTTTTGAATATTGCATGGCTAAAGCCGTGCCAGGCAGAGGACTTGTCACAGTTTACAAGCATGAAGCCAACTTGAGAGATAGTATGGTATGCAAGGACCCTTTTGGCGTTCTTTGAATTGACGGCGAAGATAACGCCGACAATTGCGCTGACGATGCCGATTATCATATAGGTATCTCTCATCCAGCCGAAAGAGGAATACGTGATGAACCTTATAGACAGGTACACGTCAAGCTTGACAATAAGGCCGGATAGTATTGGAGAGACTTCTATGGGCGCATTGGAATGAGCATCCGGCAGCCACATGGAGAAAAAGAAAAGACCGGACTTTACGGCCAGCCCCCCGAATATCAGAACAGTTGCGATAGTTGAAACATGTTCGAGACTATCCATCGCAAATGAACCCGTCTCCATATAGACAATCCCGATTCCCAGTAGATAGAAGTTCAGACCTAGGGAAGAGAGGAGCAGATACTTAAGGCTGGCCCAGGCCTGACGGGGCTTTTTCTCGTAGGAAATCAGAATGAAGGAAATAATCGACGCGAGTTCTATGGTTACGAAGATGCTGAAAAGGTCCCTCGAAAGGAAAATCGAATTCAGAGTTCCATAAAGTATGAGGATTAAGGCGTAGAAGAAGCCGTCATAACCTCTCTTGATAGAATTCAGGATCACCGCAAGCATCACGATGAATGTAGACAAAAGAAAGGGAATTGCGAATTCATCGACAGCCATACCGATTCCAAGCGAACCCCACTTTCCCAGAATAATCGAAGCATCTTCAAAGATAACGAAAGGAAGAACGCTTCCACTTGCAAAAGCAGTCACAATCGCTACAATCGGACTGACCGACTTCCTGTCTTTCAGCACCAGACAGACAATTCCTCCCAGGACGGGCAGAAAGACGAGCGCGATCACCGTTCTTCCCTCTCGAAGATTATTTCGATCGTCTCGACGTTCATTGTGTGGTATTTGTTGTATATTATGATCGCGAATACGAGTGAAAGACAAAGCAGGGCAAATGATATCACAATACCTGTGATTATCACTGCCTGAGGAATCGGGTCGGCGTAGGTGGTTCTTGAGAAATCGCCGCTGACTATGGGAGGTATTATCCCGCTTCTTGCTGAGATTCCTGTGTACATGAGGTTTATAGAAGTCTCCACAATACCTAAAGAGAGAATCTTCTTTATAAGGTCCTTCGAGAGAATCATACCGATCGTTCCCACCAGCATTCCCAAAATTGAGAAATAGATTACGAGAGTTCCTGTCATAGTGTTCCTCGTCTGCTAATAAACTCGCTGGACATCTTCCATGCGCCGGCGTATACTTTGATTCCGATAAGAATGTTCAGAATCGGGATCAGCCCACCGCTGAAAGTAGAACCAAAGCCAGCCTCAGAAAGTAATTGTGAGTGGGTTTCTGGTAAAAGGATGATCAAAGTTGAGAATGCGAAAATTAGCACGAGACTGATTTTCTCAAACATACCGATCTTTAGCATATCATAATGAAGACTTGCCTTCTTGAAACTGGAAGTGAGACCGTAAGTGATTACGCCTGTTGCAAGTACAACTCCGCCAACAAAACCTCCACCCGGGCTGATGTGGCCGTTTATTACCACATATAGGAAAAGGGTTATCGACAAGGCGGCCAAGCCCCCGCTATAGACAGTTACTGTACCAAATACCTGCTGGCCTTCATCGTTGTTCACTGGAAGCGATGCAAGAAGGGCGGCGACTCCCAGAGCCGTTATAGTGAAGACGATTATCTCGAATATCGTGTCATAGAGTCTCGTCTCAAGATAAACGCTTGTAACTGCGTTGGGCACGTTAACTCGTTCCACTATTTGCTCTATCGGCCTGGGGATACTTCCAGATGGATCAAATGAAAGCATAACAATGACAAAGATTATTGTAACTGCTATGATTCCTGCTATCTTCACAGGTACCGCCCCACTATCTCTTCGATATTCCCTGAAGATCTAATCTCGTTCAATCCTTCAAGAATATCTCTTTCCAGATCCGGCGAATTCATGGAAATGACAAAGACATAGCGGCTCTTTTTCAGGAATTCTGGCGTAGGAGAAATAGCGTTTCTGCTCAAGTGTTTCAGTCTCACAAAATCAATTTCCTCTCCGTTACAGACAAATATTGAAGTCTCCAGATAAGGGATGCCTTTTGTTCTACCTGAAACGTCGTCCTCTGTAAATGCTCCACAAACCAAATCGACATCATGATTCTCAACGGCTTTCAATGCTTCTTCCTTTGAAGAGAACTTAACTGGTTCAACGTGATAACCTTCCTTTTCGTCAACAAGCCGAATGATCTCCCACTCCAGCCCTCTCAGACCGGAAGGCAACTCCTCTATCATCGAAGGCACATCGAGAAATCCGAGACGGACACGGCGCTGTTTCTTAAGTGCCATTATGTAGACTATTAGAACTAGTGCAACCCCGACAGAAAACTGGGTCATCGCAACATCCGGCGCGCCTATTATCATCATAATTACGGCCGAGACCGAACCCATAATTCCAAACCAGATAACACTCTGGAAGTTAGTCCTTGATGAAAGGACGATTATCGCGCTAACAAGATAAAGAGAACTGATTCCGATTAAGACGAAACTCATCTCTCTTTTCCCCCCGAGTTTATGAAGGCCCTGGCAATTACGTGAGTTACAAGCGGTCCAGTGACCATCAAAGCGACAATAAACGCAAACATCTCAATTATCGTCAGCAGGCCAAAGAAAGAAGCAGAGATTACGATGAATATAAGTCCGACAGTGTCGGCAACCGTTAGAAAATGGAGAGTCCCGATGATTGTGTGAGCGAGGATTGCCCTAAACGTGCCTCCGACAACGAAAAAGAGGCCGGGTATAAGGAATAAGTATCCGATTATTCTCATCATCGTCGTACCCCCAGATAATATGCAGCGATAATTGTGCCGCTCGTGTTGAGAATGAGAAACAGCAAGGCAACACTGGATATGAAATCAACTCCAGTAACCATTTCAATAAATATGACGCCTATAAGAAGCCTTGTCGAAATGGAAGAGTAGGCTATTAGTAGTTTCCAGGGATCGCTACTTGCAGCAAACCAGACCAGCATCGCAATAGAAGAAATTATTGCCGCCATTGTGATATAGAAGGTCACTTTTTCACCTCGTGGATCAACAGCCCTTCCCTGTCCTTCGAAATGACAACTTCCTCAGGGGTCATTGTAATAGAGATGATCTTCCCAAATTCAACGATTCTGTTTTCCGGTGCCTTTTCGCTTCTTACCGTGAATGCGGGTTTCGAGAAGATAATTCTGAATGATTGGAAGACCGCAACAGGTAAAGCGAGCATAATTCGAAATACGGTACCAAGAACAGGACCGGGACGAATAAGTCTAGACGATATATACTGAGCAAGTACCGAAACTAGCAGCCCCGAAACTACAGAGGCCGGCGTGAATCTGCCAAAGAAAGTGATCCACAAGAAGAAAGAAATAGTGAAAATCATCTAGTCCCACCTCAAAGGTTTGGCCCTGAAATTCTCCTTAGATTCGAAATGCTGCATCCATCCAGTGAGACCAAATCTATCTATCACATCAAGTGCATAATCGTATTCTTCTTCCGAGATTTTTCTTGATAGTTCGTAGTGCTCTCCCGCTCTGTAAACTGGTCGATACTGTGACATAAGCGATATGGGAACGGACGAAGACAATTCAAAGGCCACAAACTCCGCCATCTCTTCTGTACCCGCTATTCCTTCAGGTAGAACAAGGTGCCTGACAATAACTCCTCGCATTCTTTCTTCTCTGAAAGAGCCAGTTTGTCTAAACATCTCCTTCACTGCCTTCTTTGTGACAGTCCAGTAATCGGGGACAAGTGAGTATTTCTCTCCAAGCGCATCGTCGGTGTATCTTATATCTGTGAGATAGATGTCGACGATTCCATCGAGAAGCTGCAAAGTACTTACTTCTTCATAACCGCTAGTGTTGAACACTACTGGAAGGGAAAAGCCCTCCTCAAGTGCAAGTTCGTAGGCTTTGAGGAAGCCATACAGATTGGGAGTCGGAGTGACGAGATCGATGCAAGCGGCCCCTTCCTCCTGAATCTTCATGAAGTGTCGCGATAGCTCTTCAAAAGAAAAGACCTTGCCTGCGTTCTTTTGACTGAAAGCGAAGTTTTGACAGTAGAGGCAGCTCATTGTGCAGCCACTAAAAAAGACAGCACCTGCACCGCCTTCCTTCACCAAAGGTGGTTCTTCCCCAAAGTGTAGTACTGTTGCTGAGACTCTCGGTTCAATCCTCTGCATGCAGAAACCAGAAGTCTCATACCTGTTCACATGACATTTCTTAGGGCACAGGTCACAAGAGTGCAGTCTTTCTCTCGTTTTTTCTATTGCTTTATGTACTCTGTCGAGTTTTTCTAAATTTGAATCCATTCAATCCATTCCTTCTCTTCACTCTAAAGGTTGTCGGAAGACCGTGAGCTGATACTATCACACAAATTCGAGTCTAGGGAGACTAAGATTGCGTTTGGGCTATGCGAGGGAAAAGGAACACTTCGGGCAAGTTCGCCTAACCAACAATCCCTTACGTACAACCAATCTATCATCGTACTGAGAGTCTTACATCCCGTCAAGCTGAACATGTTTAGCATCCAGTTCCTTTTTCTTCGCCAGCGGAAAACCGCTCAACGGCCCACAGTTCTCTTGGCACACACCAACCCCCGACCTCGTTTCTCCCTCATTCTTCATCGGGATAGAAAGTTATCTTTGCTCCCAGTGTCCTCAGTTTCTCCTGGAATCTTTCATACCCTCTGAAGAGGTGTGTGGCATTGTTGATGATTGTCTCTCCGTCCGCAGCTAGCCCGGCCATTACCAGAGCAGCACCGGCCCTGATGTCTGGCGCAACGACTTCTGCTCCACTTAGCTTTTTCACACCACGAATATTCGCATGACTGCTCGAGACTTTTATCTGAGCCCCCATACGGTTTAGCTCATCTACGTATCCAAAACGATTTTCGAAGACGTTTTCCTCAAGCACCGAAGTGCCCTCAACCGTCGCTAAGACGGCCGTTATTATTGGTTGAAGATCTGTTGGAAATCCAGGGTATGGTTCAGATGATACTCTAACAGGGTTCAAGGGGCCTTTCCAGAAAGCTCGCAAGTATTCATGGCCCTCTTCTATGCCTGCACCCATCTCTTCGAGAATTCTCAAAAGGGCGATCAAATGGTCTGCAATTGCCCCATGGATTTTAATGTCACCTTTGGTGGCGATCGCTCCGAGTAAATACGTTCCGATTTCTACTCTATCTGGAATAACTGAATACTCTGCTCCAGTAAGCTTTCCAACTCCTGTCACTTTGATGGTTGGAGTTGAGGCACCACTGACTTGTGCACCACACTTGTTAAGAAAGTTCTGAAGATCAGAAATTTCGGGTTCACGCGCGGCGTTTTCAATCGTTACCACGCTCCCCTCCATAAGCGTTGCCGTAGTCATTAGCTGCTCGGTAGCTCCCACACTGGGAAACGGAAGAGCATAGATTATCTCTTTCTCGAAATTCTGCGGGATTACGGCCATAACGTCGCCGTGCTCTTCGGTTATCTTGAATCCAAAAGCCTCCAAACCCTTGAGATGAAAATCAACAGGACGCTGGCCGATATTGCAGCCACCAGGTTTTCCAACCTTGGCCCACCCACAAATCATGGCGAGAGGACCAATAATGTTGAATGAGGCTCTCATTTTTCTTACGAGTTCATATGGAACGTTTCCTACTAGAATCTCTCCAGGCATTATTGTGACGGTTTCATTTTCGAAAGCAACTGTCTTTCCAATTTGCTGAAGTATTGATATCATCGTCTGGACATCTCGCAATTCTGGCACATTCTTTATGACGACTGGCTCTTCAATCATTACTGTAGCCGCAAGAATCGGTAGCACTGAATTTTTGGAGCCACTTGCCCTTATCTCGCCTTTGAGACGTGTATTTCCCATAACAACGAGCTGGCTCATAATAACCCTCCAATCTTTTCATCAAGTTAAGAAGATACGACCGCACTCTTATTTTATCAGAGGTAAGGGCAGAGGAAAGATCGAATCATACCATAATAATTCTATTAGCTCAGGATCTCATTATAGATACGAAGTCCGATCCTTAGACCTTCTATTCTGCCGGATTCATTAACGATGAACTCCCCCGCACTTGCCAAATAAGGTTCGCTAAGATTTATTACGAAACCTCCGCCCGATATTGAGATCTCCTGTGGAGTGGATGGAGAAGCTGGTTCCGAGTCTTCGTCAGGAAAACCTACTCGCGGGATTTCCTTAATGAAGCTCTTCCCTTGCTCAATGAAGATCTCCAGATCTGACATCTCTCCTTTGTAGAGCCAGGCAATCTTCTCCGCCTTTCCAGATAATTTGTTGCGGGTTCAAGAATCTCCGGATTCAGTCCCAGAAGATCTTCAACGACCATTCTTGAAAAGAGGGAGGTCGCTTTACTACCTTCATTGCTGTTGGTTAGAATGGCAGCTGAAAAGTCCATCTCCGGGAAGACCATCAGTAATG
>NZ_DJGL01000038.1:13416-25756 GCF_002432735.1 Mesotoga sp. UBA5847
AGTTTTGTGAAGGAATCAACACTTATGATTCCATTTCTATCCGAAGCTCTGCCACTAAAATAAAAGGCTGAATAGTTAAGTAGGGCTTCCTTAATATTAGTGACGATGCCTCCAGCTGGATGTATTGTTCTTCCAACGGCCCAAGGACGTGCAATAGATATACGATCTTCTGCGATCAGCTGCCCGAACGTAAAACGTTCTGTTATTATTTCCTCGGGGAAGAAATGAATGTTCTCCAGACCGAGAGGCCCAGAAACCTGTTCGATGATTGCTTCTTCGAAGGTCTTCCCGGTAACCGCCTCAATGACTCTTCCCGCCACATAGAAACCTGAATTGCAGTAAGAAAGGATTCTTCCTGGAGGGTTGATCTGAGGAAGAGAAGACATGTTCCTAACCAGTTTCTCCAGGGCATCCTTACCATAACCAAAATCCTTGAAGTAATCCCCCTTCGTGCCAGAAGTATGGGTCAGAAGATGTTTCATCGTGATCTTTTCTTCAGCTCCTTTATCTGAAAGAACGAAATCTTCGAGGAGTTCCTTAATTGGTCTTTCCAGATCGATCCTGCCGGCATCGACCAATCTCATAACAGCAAGAGCTACGAAAGTCTTGGTTATCGAGCCGATCTGAAAAAAGTCTCATCATTTACCTTCAAGGGATGGTCGATATTCGTGACCCCAAGAGAGGCAGTGTCAACTGTGTCGTTAAAACGTACCCCGCAGTAGATTCCGGGAATCTCACCTTCTGCAACTAGCTTCTCCAATTCAGACGTTATTTCGCGAAGCGCTTTCTAAAACTTTCCAAGCTCATATAGCGCCTCCTTTAAGCATTGTAGCTGAACATGCACCATGAGGGAAATTTTCTGTGGATTTCGGAGGGAGCCTAATATACAATTGGATAGAGGTGACCAAAGTGGGTAAGTTGAATCTGTCCGAACTTCTTATTCCGGCTAAGGAAAGGGTCAATTTCGACGGTAAAATTGGACTCGTGCTCTCTGGAGGCGGAGCCCGAGGCGCTTATCAGATAGGAGTCTGGAAGGCTCTGAAGGATTGTGGAATTGAGATCGGGGGAGTCTATGGGACGTCGGTAGGCGCCTTGAACTCAATGGCAGTTGCTATGGACAAGTTCGAAGACGCACGCGAATTATGGCTGAAAATCGATTTCAATAAAGTGGTAGTAGATGGAACTGACGGCAACTTGATCGAAAAAGCGATTGGTGCACTCAAGACCGGCGGGTTCGATCCTGCTCCACTTAGAAAAAACTTTGGCCGTCTCCTTAAGGAAGAGGAAGTTCGAAAAGCCCCGATCGATGTTGGTATCGTCACTTATTCTCTCAGCAATATGGAGCCGAGGGAGCTCTTTATCGAAGATATTCCTGAAGGAGAGCTAAAAGACTACATTCTGGCAAGCGCTAATCATCCAGTCTTCAGAAGAGAGCAAATTGGCTTGGAAAAGTTCATAGATGGTGGCATTTACAGAAATATTCCCGTTAATATGGCTTTGAGCAGAGGGTTCAAGGAGATTATTATTGTCGATCTCGGTCCGAAGAGAATTAGAGATCTTCTGACTCTTGTTTCACTAAAGAGACTTGATGAAGTGAAACATCTTGTAATCAAACCGAGAGAATTCTATGGAGATGTTCTTGACTTCGATCCCGAAGTCTCTCGAAACTTCATGAAAGAGGGATATCTTGACTGTCTCAGCGAACTGGTTTATCTTGCCGGAGAGGAGTACTATGTTTTTGCAAAGCAGGACACGATTGCAAAAGCGCTCTTCTCAATGCCAGAAAAGAAAAAGAAAGAGGCAAAAGCTATCTTTGGAATTGAACCCTGGCAGAGCGAGTCTACTCACCACTTTTATTACGGGCAACTCATGCCAGTATTGCAAGATCATTTTGGAACCTCCGGTCCTTTGGAAACATGGGTGGTTCTCCTAGAGAAGCTTGCAGGACATCTAGAATTTGGGAAGCTGGAGCTATTCACTTTACAGACTCTGATCGGACGGGTCGTTTCTGCTGCGCGCTCAAGTTTTGAGAACATAAAGTATAACGATATCGCCTGTGAAAGAGTAGTGAGTTTTCTTGAGTTTCTAATAGACAATTCGAAGATGAAAGATCTCGAAGATCAGGAATTCAGGATATTCGAAGATGGATTCAGTTCTCTGACCCGCCTGGAATAGCAGAGCCAAAAAGGGCCCGGCAATACCGGACCCAGATGTCTTCAAGATGATCTAATAGTTCTCAACGAAGAGTTCGAAGTAAGCCTTCGAATGTTTGCATGCAGGGCACTGCTCGGGCGCTTCTTTTGCCTCAAGAATATACCCGCAATTTCCGCACTTCCAAAGGACCTTCTCTTCTCTCTTAAATACCTTTTCGGTTTCGACGTTTTCGAGCAGTTTCAAATAGCGCGTCTCATGGCGTTTTTCCACCTTGGCTATCTGTCTGAAGCTCTCTGCAACAGTTCTGAAGCCTTCCTTTTCCGCGACATCGGCAAATGTTGGATACAGTTCCGTCCACTCTTCGTTTTCTCCGGCAGCGGCAGCTTTGAGATTCTCTCTCGTTCCTCTAAGATCTACAGGATAGTCAGCATCTACGTGGACCATAACCGGTAGTTCGCCTGTCATACCTTCTATGATGTGCTTGAAGAAAACTTCTGCGTGTTCCTTCTCGTTATCGGCAGTTTCCCTGAAAAGAGCGGAAATCTGCTCGAATCCTTCCTTCTTGGCTACGGAAGCGTAGAAAGTGTATCTGTTTCTTGCCTGTGATTCGCCTGCAAATGCCTTCATTAGGTTCTCAAGAGTCTTTGTGCCTTTTAGATTCACTATTTCACCCCCGATACGAGATATTGTTTTCGAATATTTTTGTGTGAACTTATTACGGTTGAGAAAGAACATCTCCACATAATTATAGTACAAAGTCGATTACAATTACGAATCTCTCTAAAGAAAACCGACACGGAAACTTGGTCTCAAAAAAGGCACCTCAGTTTCTACTGGTCTTTATCTGTGTCTTTTCCAAATTCCCTCGAAGAGTCTATTCCGAAGTTCTCATCTTCAACATTTCCCGAAGGTTCAATGTGAACATGTACATCATAGACGTTTTCCTGATCCTTCTTTATCGCGGCCTCAACCTGCTTGGCAAGGAAGTGGGCGTTCCTAACAGACAGCCTGGGGTCGACTTCGATGTCTAGATCAACAAGATACTTGTAACCCATCTTTCTTACTCTCACTTTGTGAGGGTTGTGAACTCCCGGAACTCTTTCAACCGCTTCGAAGATTATGTTGTAAACATTGTCGCCCGGCTTCAGTCCATCCATCAGCTCGTAGTTGGTTTCCCAAAAAATCTCGATAGAGGTCTTGATTACCAGCGCTGATACAACCAGTCCGACAATCGAGTCGATTATCTGCAGTCCGGTAACTCCAACGAAAATCGAACCTCCCAAAACGGATAGCGAGATTACTATGTCAAGCTTCATATTCATCGCGTCTGCGACAAAAACAGAAGAGTCAATCTTCTTTCCAATGCTCATCTTGTAGCGATAGAGGAAGTATTTCGTGATGGAAGAGATTGCCGCAACCACAATTACCAGCTCAAGATTCTCGACGGAAGACTCTCCGGTAAACAGCTTCTGAACAGAACTCATAGCAAGCTGGGCGCCGGCAAAAAAGATAATCATGGACACAATTTTGGATGCAACGGCGTCGGCTCTTTCATGACCATAAGGGTGTTGAGCATCCGGCGGTTTGCTTGAAACAGATGTTGAGATCCACGTTATGATAGATGTCAATATGTCGGTAGTTGAATCCACTCCGTCGGCAAGAATAGCCATGCTTCCAGTGAAGAAGCCGGTAAATACTTTGATCACCGCAAGCAAAGCATTTCCAGCTACGCCTATTATCGAACCCATTCTGGCGACTGAAGCTCTATCTTCGTTCATTCAGTAACCTCCATCGCACTGGATAGGGCGCCAAGATATCTCTTGTTCCTGTACTTCGATACGGTGCCGTTGATCACTTGGACATCAGCGTTCAAATCGACAGCAATCTTCTTCGTTCCAAGATTGTGGAGTATGTTTGCGCTCTTGCTCTCTCCAGTCACCTTTAACATTATCAAAGTCTCCTTGCGCTTCACGCTCTTGATTGTGGCAAATCTTAGCCAGGGATTACTCTTTCTGAATTCAAGTATAGCCCTGAATCTCATATAGTAGCTGTCATCGACAGCTTCTTGCGCTTCATAGGACACACCGCTGTGAGGATGGTTTTTGCCGAGAGCCTTCCATTCCGTCTGTCCCGGACCGTAGCCGTTCTCATACCAGAGAAAGGGTTCCAGCTGTTCTTCGTTGAAGTACATATTGTAGACACCTTCCATGCCCAGTTCCTCGCCATAGTAGAAAAAGGGTACTCCTGGAAGAGAGAGCAATACAGACATTGAAAGGAGCGAGAGTTCGCGGTCGCCGTTCATTGACGATACCAAACGACTCATATCATGATTCGTAAGGAAGAGTCCAGATTCATAGCTGCGTTTGGCCCTGAAGCACCTGTTCAAATCTGTCTTCAATGATATTACCAGAAGCTCAGGATCCTTCTTGGCAATTGCTGACTTCAAGTCTTCGGCCAGCGGGAAGTTGAATCCGATTCCGAAGATCGCAGAATAAAGATCCACAATTCTTGCATCGTCCCAAACTTCGCTCACAAAGATCGAATCGGGAGAAATTGATCGGCAGTGCGAGGTCATCTCTTTCCAGAACGCGATATTTCTGCTGTGCTGATACTCGCATATTCCCTTCTCTATAGAGAAATCGAAGATGTGTTTTGCGGCGTCGAATCTGAAGCCGTCAAATCCCACCGAAAGCCAAAATGTGAGAACCTCTTTCATCTGTTGCCATAGAGAAGTTGATTCGTAATTGAGATCGGGGCTTCCCGGGCCGAAAAGTGTGTATGCCCACTGGCCGGAGTAATTAGTCCATACCTTCTCCCCGTCCCAGTGTCTTCTTGCCTTTAGCCAGTCTTCGTTCTGCAGAAAGAGGTACCAGTCCCTGTACGGTCTTTCGCCGTCGAGAGCCCTGAGAAACCATTCATGACTAGGAGAAGTGTGGTTGATCGGAAGGTCCAGGATCACTTTCAGATCTCTCCTATGTGCTGAAGCAAGAAAGCTTCTCAGCTCTTTGAGATTTCCATATATGGGATTAATGCTGAAAAAGTCAGTGACACTGTAACCGTGGTATGCCGGCGACTGAAGTATCGGTAGGAGCCATATTCCTTCGATACCGAGACCTGCAAGATAATCAAGTTTCTGTTCGGCTCCTACTAGATCTCCTATTCCGTCTCCGTTACCATCGCAAAATGATCTTATATACAGCTCGTAGAACACGTACATCCCTCCCGACTATGGCAGTCCGAAATCGAACCGATTCACGAGAACTATCACTGTCCCTAGAATCTTACATCTTATCATAGTTATCCAATAGCGCATTGTGTTAAAATCTTGTCTGTTCTAGGAGGTGTGGAAGATGCTAATAATGGAGACTCTGAGCAAGGGCGAACAGATGAATGCGAGCGACGTTCATGTGACTTCCGGAGGTTATGTGATGTACAGGGTCGATGGCGAGTTGATTCAGGACAAGCTTCTTACCGATGCGATAATGATGAAAAAGATCATTGCTGAGCTTAAGGAAGTTACGGGGATGGAGTTTGAGGACTCGAGCAGTAAGGAAATCGATTTCTCTTTTGGCTTCAGCTCATCGAGAGTAAGAGGAAATTACTTCTACTCAAATAAGCTTCCTGTGATAGCTCTGAGGCTCATTCCGAAAACAGTTAAGACTATAGATGACCTGGGGTACCCCGCCATTTTCAAAGACTTCTGCAAGCCGGACAAGGGACTCGTGCTAGTTGCGGGGCCTACAGGCAGCGGTAAATCAACCACTCTTGCAGCGATGCTGGAAAACATAAACAGAACAAGGAATGCACACCTCATAACTATAGAGGATCCTGTAGAGTATGTTTTTGAGCAAAAGACCGCTTTGATTCACCAGAGGGAGCTTGGACCCGATACCAAGTCCTTCTACAACGGCCTTAAGTATGCCTTGAGGCAGGACCCGGACGTAATTCTCGTTGGCGAGATGAGAGATAGCGAGACTATGGAACTTGCGATGACCGCTGCGGAGACCGGTCACCTTGTTTTCTCAACGATTCATACGAATTCTGCCGCCACCACTCCCGAAAGGATAGTCGGAGTCTTCCCACCTCATCAGCAGAACCAAATAGCAATGCAGCTTGCAAATACCTTGCTGGCTGTCATTTACCAAAGGCTGCTGAGAAGAAGAGACGGCAAAGGGAGGATTGCAATTCTTGAGATTCTAGTTGTGAACCAGGCGATAAGGAACCTTATCAGGGAACAGAAGTTTCATCAGATAGAATCTATGATGCAAGCCGGCATTAAGTTTGGAATGGTTACCTTTGATGATGCGTTGATGGATGCTTTCAAGAAGGGCATTATCGACAAGGATCAACTTCAGAACTATGCGAGAGATGCGAACGCCATGGCCAGGAGGGCCTTCTAATGGATCTAGAAAAGATAATGGAAGTATTCAGGGAGAGATTCAAGGAAGTTGAAAGGGAGCTCTCCAGACCAGAAGTTGCCTCCGATCCCGATAAACTTATGGAGTACGGCAAGAAACATTCCGAGCTTTCCGAGATCATAAATCTCTACAATGACATAGAATCGATGAAAAGCGAGCTTGACGAATGGTATGAGATGAAGAATTCTGCCGGTGAGAGCGAACAGGAAGAGATAGCCCAGACAATATCAGACCTTGAGAATAGCATTGGGAAACAGGAACTGAATCTAAAGGGACTACTGGTCCCCGATCTATCAGACAATAGAAACATAATTATCGAGATAAGAGCGGGAACTGGCGGCGAAGAGGCGGCTCTCTTCGCTGCGGATCTATTCCGCATGTACAGCAGATATGCCGAGCGAAACAACTGGAAATCAGAGATCATTGATTCCAATGAAACAGACATCGGCGGATTAAAAGAAATCGTATTTCAGATAAGAGGTCGGAGCGTATTCAGCAAACTGAAGTATGAAAGCGGAGTCCACAGGGTCCAGAGAGTTCCCTCTACAGAATCCGGCGGAAGGATCCATACTTCGACCGCCACAGTGGCGGTTCTTCCTGAAGTCAGCGAGACGGAAGTCAAAATCGATCCTGCCGACCTAAGAATCGATACGTACAGAGCTTCAGGAGCAGGCGGTCAGCATGTTAACAAGACAGATTCAGCGGTCAGGATAGTTCATGAACCAACGGGAATCGTTGTTGCGGTACAGAAGGAGAGATCTCAGCACCAGAACAAGGCCAGGGCCCTCGAGATACTTCGTGCAAAACTCTACGAGATGTATAGCTCTAAGGCGGAAAATGAAATTGTCGAGACCAGAAGAACGCAAATAGGAACTGGAGAGCGAAGTGAGAAGATAAGAACATACAACTTCCCTCAAAACAGGGTCACTGACCACAGGATTAACTTCACCAGCTACAGACTTCTTTATATAATGGACGGCGACCTCGACGAACTGGTAACAGAGCTTTCCGCTGCAGATATAAACAAGCGTTTGGAACTGCTCCACAGGAAACTTATCGGTTAGTCTAGAGCCTCTTCTACGGAGACAGAGCATGAAGAATGAGAAGCCTCTAAGAACAAACGCAACAAGGATTCTGGACGGTCTCGGCATAGAGTATGAGGTTCTTGAGTACGAAGTTGACGAAAGTGATCTGGGCGCTGTTAAGGTCGCTTCCGAACTTGGACTTTCAGCTCCTAAAACGATGAAGACAATCGTACTCAAAGGTGATCGAAGCGGTGTCTTCGTGTGCTGTCTCGGTGGGCATCGGGAAATCGATATGAAGAAGCTTCCGGAGATAACTGGTGATAGAAATATCGAAACGGTCTCCTCAGACCGGCTTCTAGCTATTACAGGTTACGTCAGGGGAGGGGTCTCTCCTCTGGCGATGAACAAGAGCTTCAAAGTCTATATAGATGGAGAAGTCTTGAGTGAAGAGAGGATTTCTATGAGCGCTGGCAAGCGGGGCCTTCAGATATGGTTAAGGCCGACGGATCTGGTTGTCGCTACGAAAGGTAATGTCGCTTCGTTCTCCAAAGAGAAACACTGAGAGTTCCGGGCTACGCTTGGCAATTAGATTTTGAAAATTATCACTAGAACGGAAACTATTCCGAAGAAAAGGGCCAGTAGCAGCAGAACCGTAGAAATCTCCATCAATCTTCTCTCCCTTCAAACTCCTGTCAATCAATTCTACATTTTTCTTTCCCATCTCAAAAGGAACTGTGAGTAATCTAAGTTGATCATATTGAAAGACATTGTACAATTGAATTGAAAGGACGGTGGTGAAATGTACATCCGCTCTGGTGATCCAGTGAGAACAGTAATCAAAGTTATCGGTGGAATAGTCTACGGTGTCGGCATAGGCTTGATAATGCTTAGCTTTGCTAGTTTCTTTCTGGCTCCGTATCTAAGCCTTGTTTTTGGAAGTGTATTCGTTTTTATAGTGTTGGGCTTCATCGCAACAACCCTCGGGAGAATGCTTCTAGGCATGGCGAAGACGAAGAGCTTCTCCGGTCCTGTTAGTGAACAGGAACCCGTTAGCAGGAGCGAAGTTCAGGAGGAAATGACCTACGACTACACCTTTGTTTCCGATAGAGAGGCAAGAATCGAGAAGAAGAAGAGTAAGAGTTATTCTAGGTGTCCGGAGTGCGGCACAGAGAATGACGACAAGGCAAGCAAGTGTTCCAGTTGCGGAACCTCTCTCACTGGTTACAAGAAATGTAGCCTTTGCTATATGTTGAACAAAAAAGAGAATCGTTTCTGCAAGAACTGTGGACACGATTTCAATCTTGACTGAGTAAAAAGACTCCGAGATGCATGGCAGCAGAAGATCTGTGCGCTGTGAGGAGACGTCCTTGGTCCTTCGTCCCGGATCATGGACCCGTCCTTCGAAAGAACAGTTGCAAGTTGTCAGTTCCAAGTTGCAAGCTATAGGCGTTAAGAAGAACAAAACATTAGACGCAAGGCACTGAAGAGCATCAGGATAGCAATGCCTGCTTCGCAGGGAAAGAGCCGCTTTTCGCTGAGCGCTGAGCGCTGAACGCTTGGAAGACCAAAATCCGTTTGCCACTAAAAGTTGATGGGGGAACTTAATCTCACAGCGATCAGCGGGTCCTTGTTCGGTCTTAAGCGTACAGCGGATCTGGGAACGAAGAACAGATCCTCGCTCGAGTTTGTCCTTCAGGACTGATTTTCATCTCCCCGGTCTTCGATCTCGGAACTATCCAGTGGAGTTCAACGGAGGACAAGGCATTTGCTCTCTGAACTCCTGCCTATGTCGCTTCTGCCTGGTTTCACAGCAAGGTCTCTAAGGTGAGCTGGAGACTCTTGTTGAAGAGGCAAGTAGATGGGTAAAGGAGGAGTATGTAAGCGCGCTCTGGGAGGGAAACAAGCTTGCCGACGATAGAAAACGGAGTATAGCAGAGATTCTGGAAATGCTTACAGGGATCAGCTCGGCCTTATTCTATCAACGAAATCTAAGGATGAACCAGGTGGACTTCTGTACATTGCTGCTAGAAGAGAGCGACCGCTCCCTGAGCGCGTATGACTCAAGAATAACGGCAATCGGACCATGTATTGGGGCCTCAAATGATGGCACAATGTTCAATCTTTCGGGGCAGCTGAAGACATGCGCAAATGATTACATCCAGAGAGATAGGATATGAAACAAATCTGCCTTACCGAAAGTGAGCGGGAACGCAGAAGTGTATCTGAACAGGAATTGGGAGGGCGGCAAAGTTGAGCCAGAAATGCCTGATTCACTTAACCTGGGATTTCCCGATGCAAGTGACGCCCTTTCACATGCTTTGACCAGAGCGCCCTATCTAAGAGTTTTCGTCGCTGGAGGAAGGTTGATCTTGAGTACCCCTTTGAATCGGTTGCCTATAGCATTGATCATATCAAGATCTCGGATTCTCTTCGTGCCAACATCATTCACAGAGTCTACGAGGGCGGCCATATGATCTATGTTAATCCCGAGGCTCTGGAAGAGCTGAAGAAGGATTTAGAACTCTTCTACGGCAATTGAGGTTATCTATAACAACGAATGTAGGCTGAAAACTCGCATCTATTGATCTTGGGAAGTCTCACGGGGTTAGGATGAATCAGTAGTTGAGAAAACAATGTCGAAAGACATGAATCCGGTCTGGCGTCGTGCTACTAATTGGAGTTATTACAAACTGTTGTATAATTAAATATAGAATCTTCTATTTCTCGTTTTCTAATTATGTTTTCCATTTGGGCGGTGATGCTACGAATGTCTTCATCTATTATCGTTGTAACCGGAATGTCCGGCGCCGGAAAGTCTTCGGCAATCGATGTTCTTGAGGATTTTGGCTTCTTCTGCATGGACAACGTTCCTCCTTCGATTATTGAAGAGCTTGTAAGAATAATCGGCGAGCAGGAAATCGACAAGAGTGCCGTCGTAATCGATATTCGTACGGCCAAGAAGTTCGGCGGAATGGATAAGGTAATTGAGAGCATTGAATCGCTTAAAGAGAGAGGATTGGGAGTAACATCGATTTTCCTCGATGCTGAGGACGAGGTTCTGTACTACAGATATCAGAAGACGCGAAGAGCACATCCTCTCCAGGAAGAGATAGGACTTGAAGAAGCGATTCAGAAGGAAAGAAGTATCATGGAGCCGCTGAAACTGCACTGTGGTCATGTTATCGATACTTCAAGAATGGATATGAAAGAGATGAAAGAGGCAATTGTTTCGATAATTAGCGGCAAGGGATATTCGCTTCCACCTATGAGAATAGAAATAGAGAGCTTCTCTTATAATGAAGGAGTGCCTCATGATGCCAACCTGATTTTCGATGTGAGATTCCTTCCCAACCCCTATTATTACGAGGATCTCATAGAGCTCACAGGAATGGACAAACAAGTTAAGGATTATTTGGAGACCTATCCGGAAATCGAAAGCTATTTCGACACTGTTTTGAGACTATGCAGGATAACGATAGAGGGATTCGCGGGAAGCGGAAGAAACTTCATCAAGATAGCTATTGGCTGTACCGGGGGCAAGCATAGGTCTGTGTATATCGCCGAACGTCTGTACGAAGCGCTCAAGATAGATAGTGTAAGGCTTTCGCTTGATCACAGAGAGCAAAAAATACATAAAGAGAACTCCTGATCCATATTCTTGCTAATTTTGGAGGTATTTCAGGTGAGAAGCAGATTAACCTATCTCCGGATAAGCGGTATGTCGGCCTCTTGTTCCAGAATTATGCGCTTTGGCCACATATGACCGTCTATCAGAACATTGCTTTCGGTCTTGAAAACATGAAGTGGAGCAAAGAAGAGATCAGAAAACGCGTAAAGGAAATGGGCGATCTCGTCAAGATAAGCGATCTTCTTGACAGGTATCCTTCAGAACTTTCGGGCGGTCAGCAACAGAGAGTAGCAATTGCAAGAACCCTCGCTCCAAATCCTAAGGTGCTCTTGATGGATGAGCCGCTTTCTAACCTGGATGCCAAACTGAGAATGGAAATGAGAGCCGAGTTGAAACGGCTCCACAGAGAAATCGAATCGACTGTCGTATACGTTACCCACGACCAGCTGGAAGCGATGACTCTGGCAACCAAGGTCTGTCTTCTTGAAGAGGGCGTTCTCCAGCAATATGCGCCGCCGCTCGTAATATACGATCAGCCGTCCAATATCTTCGTCGGAGATTTCATCGGGAATCCTTCAATGAATTTCCTAGATGCCGCAGTTAAGGGCGCTGAGAAAGATAGAGTCTCTCTTGAAACCGCCGAACTCACCATGGAGATGATTTTCAAGAGCAAAGAGGCAGAAGTTAAGAACGGTGACGAAGTAATAATAGGTTTGAGACCGGAGGACATCACGCTAAACCCGTACAACGGAGCAAATAGTTGTGTTATCTACTCAACGCTTCCTTCTGGAATGGAGACAGTGGTGAGGGCAAAGATCAAGAACACGATGTTCTCAATAGTCGTCTTTGGAAGAGTCGATTTCGTAGTTGATTCGAAGATGGAGATCTCCTTTCCTTCAGTCAACTACTTGCTTTTCGACAAAGCTACAAAGAATAAGATAGGAGCGGGCTCTTTGAAGTTGACAGAGTAGAGGCAATGCTTATTTGGGAGAGGGATCTTGAAGTATTCCTCTCCATGCTACTTCAGAGAGTAATCGTATTGAATCTATATCTCAGGAACCCACAAAACTCTTCTTCTCTTTCTTGCAGATCTTTTTGACGGTGTTCCTGCCCAT
>NZ_DJGL01000038.1:25852-26492 GCF_002432735.1 Mesotoga sp. UBA5847
CCTGAGAGTGTCTTTCATTCGAAAGTCCTCTTTGCTCCCGTAGCCACGTCCATTTGACGTGAACTTCTCTGTAGTCATTGGCGTTGCAACATCAGTCACTTCAACTTCATCGGTGATGCCGGGATTAACTCTCTCGATTGCATTGATAGTGTTACTGGCAATCTTTTCCTTTTCTTCTTCGTATTTCCTTTGGTCTTTTGAGAGTTCCTCCCAGTAAGACCAATAGGTGTCATACATAACTTTGATACTGGTCTTTCCCTTTGGTGCCATTGTTCCGTCATAACTGTAATTCAGAAGATTCACTTGGCACACCGTTACCTGCAATCTCAATCGGTTTATCCAGAAAGAGGGACATTGAATTCGGCAAGTGTGACAGGTCCATGTTAATGCCAAAAGACACGTGCAGAGCCATCATCATTCTGTCGATGGGCTTTGAATACATCGAGCGCAGCCGATCGGTGAGGTGTCTCTCACCTATCAGTTTCTTAAAAGTATCATNNTTTTGACGGTGTTCCTGCCCATCGCGGCACAGCCGTAGAGATTTGTTCCACCTATAGTATGTCCTATTACGGAGAAGTTCTTAAGAGTCTTCAATACCAGTGGTTTGTTGAGAAGTCCCCTGAGAGTGTCTTTCATTCGA
>NZ_DJGL01000038.1:26595-30747 GCF_002432735.1 Mesotoga sp. UBA5847
GTTACTGGCAATCTTTTCCTTTGGCGCCATTGTTCCATCATAACTGTAATTCAGAAGGTTTACTATGGAGCATCCGTCACCTGCAATCTCAATCGGTTCATCCAGAAAGAAAGACATTGCATTCGGCAATTGTGACAGGTCCATGTCAATGCCAAAAGGCACGTGCGGAGCCATCATCATTCTGTCGATGGGCTTCGAATACATCGAGCGCAGCCGATCGGTGAGGTGTCTCTCATCAATCAGTTTCTTAAAAGTATCATAGCCGTAGGCGTCTGAAACCACATAGTCGGCGTTAAGCTCCTGACCACTTTCGAGCCTTACTCCGACTGCCCTTCCCTCCCTTTCAATGACCTTAACTGCTGACGAATCGTACAGTATCTCGCCCCCGAGGGAAGCGTATCTCTTCACGATTGACTCGATGAACTTACCGGAACCTCCGGAGTACCTTCCGCATCTCTTTGCGTTGGAGCCTGCCATTACTCAAAGATTGAGAGTCATGGGGATATTTGCCCAACCGCATTGAATGACTGGAAAGAACATCCTTAAGGCAGGATTCTTGAATCTCTGAGCAAAAGCAATCATTGTGTACTTCGTGACCTTTCTGTTCTCTATGAGAACAAAGATGTTCTTGATCCAGTCTCTGAATTTCCAGAATCCCACTTCTAGAAGATCCATATCTGAAAGTCTGCGGATTCCGTTGATATAGTCCTCTATTGTATGAGAGTCTTCAGGAGCGATTCTCTTCATTTCGGTTTCAAGTCTTTCGAGATAGTAGTAAACCGTGAACTCATTGCCCGATTAATCTTCTGCTTTCACCAACTCTTCGGGGAAGTGAACTTCTGAAGGCATGGCGCCCAAATCCTTCCGCATGTTGTAGAGAGGGGTTCCGGAGGTAGCCCAGCAAGATGGCAAATACAGCCATCGAAAACATATCCGCCTCTATCCTATGAGGTGCATAGACCGCCCAATTTGCTTGACTTCTCAAGTATTATCGGGTCGAATCCGTTCATTCTGGCAAAACACCCCGCGGCCAGTCCGCCGATTCCACCTCCGATGATAACAATCTTTGCCATCTTAGCCTCCTTAAACTCTTAATTGGACGATTGGAAAGCCCTCCCACCGAATGTAACAGAGAACAGATGAGAGAACTGGTAATTACGAGTTAATTCTATCACTCTTGAATGTGCCTGTTCGCTAAGCGAGTTTTGTACTAGACTATTGAGCACTTTCTAGGGATTATTGACTCGACTTGAGATAGAATTGAACTATTCGAGGAGGTGTATGCTTTCATGAGGTTTGTCTGTATTGCTTTGGTACTTGTTATTTCTGCATCTGCCATTGGAATTGGTTTCGGTGTCGGCGTCAAGATACACGGTCATTTCGAGCCCTTTGCCGCAATCAATTTTGATACGTGGCTTCTTGGATTTCAGGCCAAGGCGGGAGTAATCTTTGATACAGATTCAATCGTATTGGTTCCGGGTATGTATCTTTACAAAGATATCGCCTCCTGGAGAGTTCACGGTGGAACTGAGATCCTTTTTCACCTCGGTGAAATGGAAGGCCTCCTTCTCGCACGAGCAGGTGCGAGCTACGGGTTCGCCACTGATTTTGGAGAGCTTTTTATCGGTGCAGAACTGGGATTTCCCGTTAATCTGCCTGGGGAGTTTTTTGTCGATACTAGCCTGAAGATAGTTCCCACATTTCTCGTTCAGCTTGAGTTCTAGAGAATGGATTTCGCTTCTAGAGTCGTTCAAGTTCCGGTTTGTTAACAGAGAGCAATCTTTGATTCAAGGTTGTTCTGAAATCCCTTCAGTGAAAACTCTGCCTTCTTGGAACGAGTTCGCTGCTTGTCAATTCAGCCCTGCAGTCGGGTATTTTCCGAGCTTCGCTGGATTCCATGGAACGAGATACATCTCGACGTCATCCAGATTGTGACACCACAGTTCGACACCTTCGGTCTTTTCAGGGATGATTCCTTTGTCGAAGTCGAAAATATACGAAGTTAGAAGCTTCACAAATCTCTTCTCGATGAATACTAGGCCGTTCTCGTCATACGTAACAAAGTCAAAAAACACGAATCCGCTTTCACCCTTGTCGAGCTCGAGTATCAACATCTTTCCAAGCCTTTCCTGATCAGTGAGATAAACAAGAATGTCTCCGTCTTCCAGCATACGCTTCTCATTACGTGAAATGTTGATACTCTCTGTTTTCAAATTCTCGCTGAATTTCTCGATATCGTAGTAGGTGACCGATTGGAAACGATCTCTGTAAACCTCAATCGTGGGATTCCTCGAAAGACAAGACATTGCCAGCACCGTTACTACTACAGCTGTGGCAAGCAATCTCTTCACCTTGACCACCTCTTTGTTCTATCAGAATCTGTAACCGATCTTGAAGTCATAGATCTTCCCCACAGTCTCGCTGAATTTCTGGAGAATTACAGCTGTGTTGAACTCTATGTAGTAATTGGGAATGATATTCATTCCAACTCCCAGTCTTAGAGGTGAAAAACCAAGCTGCAACTGCTCTCCGAAAGCGAATGTGTGACCGATGTCTCCCCTGAAATAGAAGACGCCCATATCAAGCTTCAGCCCCGCATATACTAACCAGGCAACTCCAGGGATCACAAAAGAGGTCTTAATGCCGGTGTCTTCAGAGAGAGTAAACATCAGAAATGGAGTTGCTACTCCCAACGATAAAGGTCCAAGATCGTACCGCAGATCTATGCCCAGTACGTCTATTCCAACGAAGCCGGAAAGTGGAGTGTTCGAAAGAGACTCGGTCTTTGCAGCTACATTAATCAGTCCCAGAGAAAGGCTGCCGAATGAGAACGAAGCAACGAGCAGAATGAAAAGTACTAGAACGGACTTCTTCATAGGTTTCACCCCCTAACGTTCATTGTACGTCTGCAACATCCAAAAGCGATCTTCTTTCCACACTGTCTGCTCAATCGCTAATCAAATTCTGTGAGCGGCCAGAAAACGTTAATCTGCTCTAGATCCCTTCCCATTATCCCAGAGAAGGATTCGTGGGTCGATTAAGGAATAAATAATATCTACAACGATATTCACGATAATCATCATGGCGGCTATCAGAAGTACACAGCCTGAGAGTGTCAGCACTTCAACGCTTATTGCTGCGTCAGTTAGCAGCCTTCCTATACCCGGTCTCGCAAAGATGGTTTCAACAAAGGCAAGTCCTGCGAAAAGCGATGCGAAGAGCTCGCCTCCAACAGTTGCGACAGGGATCAGAGCATTCTTTCTAACATGTTTTAGCATTATCGTTCTTTCGCTCACACCTCTTGATCTTGCTGCCCTAACATAATCTCTTTTCTTGACATCGAGAGCAGTTGCCCTGCTTATCTGAAAAACATAAGCCGAATGCACGATGAAGAGGGTCAATACAGGTTGCACAAGATTGATTAGTTGAGACAAAAGGATATCGAAGCGCAGATTGAGAACTGAATCGATTATTAGGGAGTTAGTGTAGGAGGTCCAATTCGTAATTAACCCGGTGGTCAGACTGCCGATAGGAAGCCAGCCGAATATGGTGAAGCTGCCCACGAGAATGAGCAGAGCCATTACATAATCTGGGGTTGCCCAGCCTACTATCGAAAAGAATCCGAAGACAGAATCAGCAATTCCGTCTGGATGCATGGCTGCTCTTATTCCTAGCCTTGAACCAATAATGATTATAGGTATAATCGCTAGTATCAGCAGTTCTAGGCTTGCCGGAAGTCTTGAGATAATCGCTTCGGAAACCGATGAACTGGCGGTCAAAGAGTATCCCATATCTCCCTTGAGGGTGTTCCCAAGCCACTTGAAGTACATGGCAACTGCCGGTTTATCGAGCCCGTATTTTTCGATTATCCTCTGTTCAGCATTCGGGGACTTCGAAGCGTTTCCCGTCATGTATGCTCTCAACAGCACATCGGGTCCCATCGACCAAACTACAGCGAATACAACCAGAGTTACAGTAAAGGCAACAAGTGGCAAGAACAGAAGTCTTCTAATAATGTAAGCGGCCAAATTGTACCTCCTGCAGCTAAGGAAAATGACTCACCCGAAAGCAGAATTCCAAAGTCAGACTCCAACAAAGGGAGTTCTTCAAGACCTTATGAAGACTGCCTAATGAATTGTATCACCAAGTAGA
>NZ_DJGL01000017.1:0-10217 GCF_002432735.1 Mesotoga sp. UBA5847
GCCTGAATGGCTATTTTGTTGCATCCTGCCGAAGGCAGCATTGCATCCCCGGATGCTCTTCCGGGCATTGCGACCTGGCATGATCTTTGCCAGCCTTGCGTCCGCCGATGCTCTTCGGCGCCTTGCGTCCCGCCGAAGGCGGCATTGCGTCTTACTTCAGCAGTGACTAACTTTTCCCTCGTCTGCTCGTGAGCACAGCAAACGTCTCAAAATGATTTTTCTCGTCTTGTCTCGATCGATCTTATTGAATACGATTCCGCTTCTTTCCTCATAGCAAGAATATCTGACAAACTTGGAAAGACTGTTTCGTACAGTAAGACGTATAACTTACTATAATATTGATAGGTGTTGAACAATCTTCTCTTAAGGACAGTCGAAGAGTTGTCTGCCCTTCTAGTTTGGATGTAAGCTCGCGCCCGGTTTTCTTTGTGGATGCGGTCTTGAGGGAATTGCTGACTAAAAAGCACATCGATCATTGAAAAAGGGGGTATTTTTGATGAAGAAGCTTTTGGTAGCAGTTCTTCTTGTAGTTACCACTGCGCTATTTGCAGGTACCGTCTCGGTAATCGGACCTTGGTCCGGCTCCGAAATGGATGCTTTCATTCCGGTCCTGGAGGCATTCAAGGCAGAAACGGGAATTGATTACACTTATCAGACTTACAGGGCAGAGGATCTGGCAAATGTCTTACCTGCTCAGTTTGCCGCAAGGAAGGCTCCCGCTGATGTGATATTCATGTGGTCTAGTTTCATAACAAACAACACGAAGAACATAGCGGAGCTTACCGATGTAATTGACAGAGATGCTTATATTCCGGGCGCGCTTGACAACGTAACAACCGCAGACGGAAAGGTCTATGGAATAGCTTACACGGCAAAGGTAAAACCGGGTTTCTGGTACAGAAAATCCTTCTTTGAGGCTCACGACTTGGAAGTCCCTTCTTCCTGGGAGGAGTTTGTTGCACTTCTTGAGAAAATCGACTCGTTGCCTGGAGTGAAAAATGCCATTGCAAGTGGTAATGGTGTAGGATGGCCTCTTTCTGATGTCACAGAGCACTTCTTGATAACGTTCGGTGGGCCGGAACTTCAGAAGGATCTTATCGAAGGGAATACATCATGGAGAAGCCATGCCGTTCGAAATGCCATGGGCAAGCTAGTCTATCTGATCGAGAGAGGATTCTTCAGTGTACCAACTGAGTGGACAACGATACTGGAACAGTGGTGGAAAGGAGATTATGGCCTATACTTCATGGGGCAATGGATAACCGGAATGGTAGAAGATGCCGATGATCTCGCTGTTTTCAGCCTCCCGGGGAATCGAGGAATGGTTTTCAGTATCGACTACGCTTTCGTTCCAGAATTCGCCACAAACAAGGCGGAAGCTCTCGAGCTCGTGAAATTCCTTGCCGGTGAAAAAGGGCAGAGCATTCAGGTCGCACAGGGTGGCCATATAGCAACGGTCGAAGTAGCTATGGATAACTACCCGGCCGTCGACATGGAAATCGCGAAACTCACTGAGGGAGTTCAAACTCTCAACGATCTTGATGACTCTATTGGTGGTCTATGGCAAACCGCATTCTGGGATCAACTGAAGCTCATCTGGGTCCGCCCAGAAAGACTCAATGACGCTCTAATGGATCTTGACGAGAAGATGCCTAATTAATTCTTGAACTGTAGTGGGGCCCTGAGGGTCCCACTACTTTTTTTCGGAGGTGAGATAGTTGGCTGTAAGAAAGGCTAAGCTAAAACACTTCTTGTACTTCATTCTACCTGCCTTGTTTCTCCTGGTCGTTTTCGTTCTGTATCCAACTCTGAATACGGTTTTTCTAAGTTTCGTGGACGATGACGGAAAGATCTCACTTTCGAACTACATTGAGGTTTTCTCCAGCAGGGACATTCTGGATACGCGAGGATTCAGTAGAGGCTTTCCCTATGGTTCGTTGATCCACAATATCCTCTGGATAGCCATTCATTTACCGCTGACGACCATCGTCGGTCTTTTTCTTGCCGTTCTTCTGAGAGGTGTTAAGGGTGGAGGGATTGTCAAGTCCGTGATCTTCCTCGGAATGGTAATGCCTATGATCGTTGGGGGAATAATGATAAGATTCATGTTCGAAGAGAACGTGGGCGTTGTGAACCTTGTTCTTCAGATACTTGGATTAGAAACGAAAACCTGGACAGCATATCCAGAGACGGCCTTGTTTGCGCTGATCTTCGGTTCGGTGTGGCTATGGACAGGTTTCTCCATGATTCTCTATTCTGCAGGACTCGAGACAATCCCAAGCACATACTATGAGGCAGCACAGATAGATGGAGCTTCGAAGGCGAAGATGCTTTTCAAGATCACTATCCCCCTGCTGAAACCTATAACTGTTGTAGTCCTTACAATGACGCTTCTATGGGAGCTGAAGGTCTTCGACATTGTCTACATTGCAACGATGGGTGGGCCAGGCGGCTCATCTAACGTCTTGGCGCTCCAGATGTATCTCTACGGCTTCAGAGAGTGGGATTTTGGAAAGTCTGCTGTTGTTGCAGTGCTAATCGCAGGTTCGACTCTTCTAGCGGCGATACCAATGATGAAGTCGGCGGGGGATGAGGCAGAATGAAGAGAACGAGACGAGAGACTCTTGTGAAGACTGTTGTAGCCTGGATAGTTGCTCTAATCTGGATACTGCCTCTTATGGGTGTTGTTATGACGGCCTTGAGGCCTTTCAGCGAGGTAATCGATGGATGGTGGAAGCTCGAGCCCTTCAATGCGACTCTCTCGAACTTCTCCGGAGCGTTGAATCACCGGACAGCGGCTCTATACAAGGGAATGATAAATTCGCTAATGATAGCGATTCCAGCTACTATTGCTCCTCTGCTTCTTGCGGCACTGGCCGGCTACGGAATCTCGAGGTACGGATTCCCATTGAGAAAGACCTTCATATTGACAGTGGTGCTAACGCTTGCTCTTCCTCAGCAGATGATAGCCATACCCATTTTCAGAATCATGAGCAACCTTGGGTTGGTGGACACCTTCTTTGGACTCATATTGCTTCATACTGCGTGGGGAATTCCGTGGATAACTTTCTTCATGCGCAACTACTTCAAGACTCTTCCTGCAGACATGGAAGAGGCCGCAAGAATCGATGGAGCCGGCGACTTCGGCATATTTTTCCGCGTGGTTCTCCCTAATGCATTCCCCGCTATTGCTTCTGCCTCTGCTCTGCAGTTCACCTGGGTGTGGAGTGATTTCTTTCTTGCACTTATCCTTATCTACTCACCGGAAAAGCTGCTCGCGACTCAACGAATCCCGCTGATGCGAGGTGTTTACCATGTTGACTGGGGACTGCTTTCGGCCGCGTCATTGCTCGTCATGATAGTTCCCGTTCTCATTTACGTCCTCTTGCAGAGATACTATGTAAGGGGAATGGTAGGATGGACAATCAAATAGAAGACCTATGAAATGAGGGAATTGGATGAGCGGTCAATTCCCTCTTTCTATTATTACATCTATCGACACTATTCGCACAGCAGCACTATGAGGTCGTTGACATTCGTGCCCGTCGGGCCTGTCTTGAATAGATCACCTGATTTGTCCAGAGCGTGGTAGGAGTCGTTATCGAGAAGGAACAGTTGCGGATCTATTCCGGCATCGATCATTCTGCTCATAGAGTTTCCATCGACAATTGCTCCAGCCGCATCGGTAGGACCATCAATGCCGTCTGTACCTACACATGCGAGTGTTACGTTCTGCATTCCATCTGCTGCGATTGCAAAGGCGAGAGTCATCTCCTGACAACGGCCTCCGAGACCTTCTCCCCGAACATGCACTACCGTTTCGCCACCTAGTATCAACGCCGCAGGTCTCTTTGTAGGTCTGTTGAAGCGCTCTTCTCTTGCGATTGCGGCCAAGAAGACTCCGGCATCTCTCGCTTCGCAGTCTAGTGAGGTGGTGACTATTGAAGAGTTGTAGCCCAGCTCTCTAGCAAATGTCGCTGCCGATTCGCAGGCTCTTGTGATGCTTCCGATTATCTCGGTCTGAACGTTGTGAAGTCTATCAGGAGTCTCCTTCTTCAGTGCTTCAACAACTTCGGGCCTGAGATTGAGCGCATACTTCTCGATCACGGCAAGTGCTTCTTCGCTTGTACTGCTGTCAGGATAAGTCGGCCCGGACGCTATAGAGTCCAAGCGATCGCCAAGAACGTCTGAAAGAACAAGTGTATATATCTGTGACGGAGCGACGAGCCTTGCAAAACGGCCGCCCTTCACTGAAGAAAGTCGTTTTCTTACTGTGTTGATCTCGACGATACTAGCACCGGAGCGGAAAAGCTTGTTGTTAACCTCCACAAGATCTTCGAAAGCAACGCCATCGGCAGGCTTTTCGAACAGTGCCGATCCTCCCCCCGATATAAGAAAGAGGATTTTATCGGGCTTGCCGGATTCAATTAACTTCAGCGCATGATCGGTAGCTTCGACTGTCTTCCTATCTAGAATCGGGTGCCCCGCTTCAAATATCTCTATGCCTTCGATTTCTCCTTGACTGTAGCCATATCTAGTAATGACTACACCGCGTTCGATTTCATCGCCGAGCTTCTCCTTTGCTGCCTTGGCCATTCTCCATGCTGCCTTTCCAATCGCAAGAAGAAATATCGGACCGGTTAGCCCCGCCTTTTCGATCGCCTTTTTTACCGAGCTCTCAGGTTGAACGGCTTCGATCGATTTCTCGATTATGTACTTCACATCTTCTCTAAGTTCTCTCAAAACAATCCTCCTCAATAGCACCGAAAAAGAATCTGTCCATAGTGGAAATGCTAGTCTGATTCAATTCTATACTAGTTAAGAAAATTCATCGTTATGAACAGTTATTCTTGCGCTCCTCTGACTTGTATTAAGCAGTTGCAGTAAATAGATTAGAACCTAAACTGGTTGCTTGATGGAGACTTTTTCCAGGAAACCAGTCGGCCTACAATGAGAATAGTCTGCAGCACATATAAGCACAAATCAAAGAAAAAGACGGTGCATACACACCGTCTTTTCTCATCTCTGAAAGGCTCAGAGAAGTATGGTCAAGTATAGATATGGCCCGGGGAGGAAGTTGTATAGCAAACTAAGTCCTGCACTGAGAACTATATTATCAACCGGCCTCAGAATGAATTCCCATCCTCTGCCGAACACAGGGATGAAGAATAGGAACTTCCCATCGAAAGTATAAGCGTTTAGCTCATTTGGTGTCATCGGCTTTTCGTAGTAAGTGCTTGCCTGGAATAGATAGAAATCCATTCCCTCGTAGCCGGTGATGTTTCCTGCTAGATCATACACTACATCTCCATATAGGCCATGGCCAAGAATGAAGTTCTTCGGAGCGGCCACAAAAACAGATGCAACCAAAAGAACTGCCACAAGAATAAGGACTTTTTTCATCAAATTACCCCCTTTTAAGTGATATCGAACCTATCCTACTTACTGATTTTACACTTAATGGCCTCATTAAGTCAACGTATGTTCATTCTCCAGAAGCAATTTCTCGCATACAGCAAGGATGATAACAGTTAGGGTTCAAACCACTCCAGTCCATCGAATGAGTACCGGGCGAGGTCGATATTGTCATCCCTGATCCTGTAATACCATGACGTGAAAATACTTTCAGTTGTACCGGAACTGGAAAACTCAATCTGTGCCTCGTAAGAGTACTCTCCCCAATCAACTTCCGCGTATTCAACGGATACTAACTCCAAGTGGTCAACTTTCACCTCTCCTGAAAGCACGTGCTGGTTGACGAAAAGAAGAGCGGTCTCTTCTATAGCGGGATAAACCATCTCGGGGTCGAATTCTTCGACCAGGCCTCTTGAAGAGAGCAGCATAATAACCACTGCCAGGACTATCACAGCGACTATCGTGTATTTCTGCAACACGGCTTTGATCTCGCTGTCTTGTTGATTCACTACTTGAAGCTCTTCAGATTCTTCGTTCTTCTCATGTTCGCTCAAAAAAATAGACCCCTTTCGGGGTCAATTATACATATCTGTCAATCAAAAAACTACCGCGACATTCAGTCTCACCGAACTCAAGACAGACGATAGAATCGCTGAAGGTGACTCGAAGAAAAAGCCCAGAACGGTTAATGGTGAAGCAGAAACACCTGCTCCGACCAGAAGTGTCTGGTTGTTCTGAAGCACCAGTGCGTAATCAAAGCCGACTCCAACGTATGGGAAGATAACAACATTCGTTCCAAATTCATAGTAGAGATTAATCTTCTGAAGCTCGAGTGGACTAAAATAGGTCTTCCATGTCCAGCCCAAGCCCAGGTTAGGACCCGTCCATCCCGTTATGTTTCCAAAAACGTCTAGCTTTGCCTCTCCATAGACGGGAAAGTGCAGACCCGCTACCAGCGGCTTACCATGAGCCTTATCGGGCCAAACGATTAGTGGTTCGGAAAAAACGGCGATAGCCAGACCAAGAACAACAGCTAGTAACAACAGTTTCTTCATTTCTATCCCTCCTTTGCAACGCGCGAACTCGACCTAAGTACATATTTATTATACAACATTACCCGACCGTTATCAGCATTAGGACCACTGTATAGAAATATAATAGCTTTGAGGACTAAAGCAAAAGAAAGGTCTACTGGATCTCAATTTGTAGCCGATCAAGTGTATTGATGATAGAATTTCTAAGACATATTCATTCATGGCGGAGGAGTGTTCTTTTGGGCAAGATTATTGTTTTGGCCGGGAATGTTGGCGCAGGTAAGTCTACTATAGCGAGCGCTATTGCAGAAGGTCTTGGATTCAGTATTCACTACGAATCCGTTTCCGACAATCCCTTCCTCGAGGATTTCTATTACGATCAAAAGAGATGGTCATATCATCTCCAAACATACTTTCTATTTCACAGGTACTGTTCTTTGAAACAGGCTGAAGAGAAAGACAACACCGTCTTCGATCGTTCGATATATGAAGACAGAGAGATTTTTGCTCGCAACCTTTTTGAGACAGGGAAGATGTCTCAAAGGGAATTCGCAGCTTATGTGACAATGTTCGATTCAATGATAAAGTACTTGAAGAAGCCTGACTTGCTGGTCTATATCGATGCGGACGTCGATACGATTCTTTCCAGGATAAGGCGGAGAGGAAGACAGATGGAGACTGCAGTTCCAATAGCTTACTGGGAGCAGCTCGACAGGTTGTACTCGCAATGGATTGAAGAATACGACCTTTCTCCGGTCTACAAGATAGATGCCAGATCTGTTGATATCGTCATTAATCCAGAGAAGACAGAGAGAATCATAGGCGAAATAAAGAGAATCCTGTAGAGCGCTGTTCATTCCTTAACAGATTTGCAGAAATCGTAACTTGACATTCTGTACAAGATGTTGATACTATCAATTATCAAAACACTACGAAGGTGATCTGTGTGAGAGTTAGTTCGAATTCATTCTTTATGACAAACAAGCTTCATCATCACAGACTGTGGCGCCCGGTTGAGGGAGGCGGCACCTTCTAGTCGTGCTCTCTTAAGGAAATCAACAGACCGGGCTTATGGCCCGGTCTTTTTTTATTGGAGGTGTGGAATGAAGAAGTTCCTGGTACTTGCAGTTTTGATCTGTATGACAATGGCATTTGGAAGTCTGATCGACGACGTTAGGCAAAGAGGTGTTCTGAGAGTTGGGCAGGACGCAGGTTATATGCCCCTTTATGGAACCAATCCCGATGGCGAACGAATCGGTTTGGAAGTGGAGATCCTCGAGAGGATGGCCGAAATCCTTGGCGTGAAACTGGAATTCGTAGTTGTGAACTGGGATGGAATAATCCCTGCTCTGATGTCAAACAAATTCGACATAATCTGGTCTGCAATGACTATAACTCCGGAAAGGGCTCTGAGAGTTAACTTCTCTGATCCCTATCTGACAGTGGGTCAGATAATTCTCTACAACACAAACAAGTACACGGTTCCACCCACCGAGGAAGACCTGGACAATCCCGATGTCAAGATCGCTGTACAACTTGGTTCGACGGGCGCAGAAGCAGCAACCAGACTCCTCTCCAATGCCCAGATCTTTATGTTTGAGACGATCGACGAAGCTGCCTTCCAGGTTGCTTCCGGAAGGGCCGACGCAATGATCTTTGACTCCATTTATGCAAGATTTATGGCAAAGAAATACGATCAGCTCGATGTGACGGAAGAACTACTGACAAGAGAGGACTTTGGCGTAGCAATTGCAAAGGGAGACTTTGAAACACTTCAGTGGTTGAACACCTTTATTCAGTGGGTAAAGACAACTGGAACACTGGAAGAGCTTGAAAACTACTGGTTCGTGGAATACCAGCCGGAGTTCTAAGGAAAGAATTATGACAAGAGCGATGTCGAAAATCATTCTGGGAGTAATAGTCGCAGGAATGCTCTGGTTCTCTTATTCATCAGTCTCAGCTGTGTATCCTTTTAACTGGAGATCGCTTGCCAGGTATTACAAACTCTTCATCGAAGGGATCGTCACTACTCTCCAGCTAAGCGTCATCGCTCTTGCTCTTGCAGTAATCGTGGGAATTGTGGTAGCACTTGCACGAGATTCAAAAGTCAATCTGCTGCGTGACGCGGGGACTCTCTATGTTTGGTTCTTTAGAAACATGCCGTTACTGGTGGTCATTCTTCTAGTCTACTACGGCTTCGGTTCTGCAGTTAACATCGATAGATTCTGGGCGGGAGTTGTCTCACTTTCTTTATTTGAGGGAGCATACGTAGGCGAGATCTTTAGAGCGGGGATAGCCGCAGTTCCTTCTGGAGAGAAGGAAGCCGGAGAGGCCATGGGACTCTACAGAAGTCAGATAATGTTCTCTATAGTCTTTCCACAAGCCTTTAGAATCTCAATTCCCCCTCTAATCGGACAGCTCGTAACGCTCATCAAGGACAGCTCGTTGGTGTCGGTCATAGCCCTTGGCGATCTCACGATGCGCGCCAGACAGGTGGGAACACAGACCTTGGCAGTGTTTGAAGCGTATATCTTACTTGCCGCCTGTTACCTGTTTATGACATCGCTGATCTCTCTGGTAGGAAGGATACTTGAAAGGAGGCTTGCCATTCCATGACAGAAAGAAACGTAATTTTGAAGCTCTCGAACCTCTCAAAATCATTCGATGGGCTGTCTGTCTTGAAAAACGTCTCGTTCGACGTCAAAGAAGGCGATGTGATAGCTGTCCTGGGTTCTTCTGGTGCGGGAAAGACGACCCTACTCCGATGCATTAACAACCTAATAACCCCCGATGAAGGCGAGGTCTTCTTTAAGGGGAGACAGGTAGAGAGAACGAGACAATCAATTAGATCTTTCAGATCAAAGGTTGGATTCGTATTTCAGAGATTCAATCTGATTAGTCATTTGAGGATTGTCGATAACGTTGCTCTGCCTCTCGTGAAGGTGAACGGTATGAAGTGGGCAGATGCAAGAAAGGCCGCCGAAATTCAACTCAGGCAGGTGAATCTTGGCGAAAAACTTACAAGTTACCCTTCTCAGCTTTCCGGTGGACAGCAACAGCGAGTGGGGATAGCCAGAGCGCTCGTCATGAATCCCGACATTGTTCTCCTAGATGAACCCACATCGGCCCTAGACCCGTCTCTTGTAGGCGAAGTAATGAGAGTAATCAGAAAGCTCTCCTCAGAAGGGAGGACGATGATAATCGTCACCCATGAGACCGAATTCGCAAAGCATATAGCAAATCGGGTAATCTTTTTGAAGGACGGCGAGATAACTGCCGATTCTTGTCCGAAAGAGTTCTTCGAGTCGAAATCAGACGACGTAACCGAGTTCTTGACAGACCTTTCGGCAATTGTATAGCACTTTCCTGCAATGAGGGTTTCTTCCGTGATCTCTCGCAAAAAAAGACGTAAGAGGCCAGAGGGAAGAGGTTGGAAGAGCGGGAAGAGGAGAGAGGAAGAGGAGGAAGAGAGAGAGAAAGAGAGGGCGAGAGGACGCGAAAAACGGTACAGACGTCAGGAGCCCGTCAGTCCCTATTTTCGCTTCTCGTCTTTTCGTGAGCGCAGCGAATGGCTCGACAGTGCTCTTTCTTTAAGAAAAAGGTTCTCGGGTTTGATTTCAACGAAGACGACTCTAAACAGCGTACAGCGGGTTCTCCGCTTTTAAGCGTACAGCGGCCTTTTCGGTGAACGGATCCTCGCTCTTGGACAGCCAACGGTGAACCGTATTTCACAGCGATCAGCGGGGCTTGTTCTTAAGCGTATAGCGG
>NZ_DJGL01000017.1:10236-10440 GCF_002432735.1 Mesotoga sp. UBA5847
AGCGGATCTTCAGGGCGAGATCCCGTACAGAAACCACTACGGGATGAGAAAGTGAGTGGATTCCAGCGCAGGCTCATAAGTGTAAGCTCTCGAATGACAGTCCTTCACGTCATCCTGGCACGCTACTGGCCAGGATCTCGTTCTTTGAAACAGTTGCAAGTCGCAGGAACGGTTATCCGTTTTCGGTTCACCGTTCTCCGAGCA
>NZ_DJGL01000068.1:0-28508 GCF_002432735.1 Mesotoga sp. UBA5847
ATCTTCTACAGCTTCACCCCTGCAGTGAGTGAACAGGCAAAGAAGGCGATGAGGCAGAAGATCCGGAGCCATTTCTATTTTGCCAGAAACATATTGCGAAACCCATAACATCATGTAACCCGTTTTCATCGCAAAAAACGATCGAGCGAAGACGTATTTCTGAGTGTGGTTTACGAATCCTCATTCATATACAGGGAGCCTTCATTTTCCGTTTATCCGTCATCATTAAAGAGTTCTATCTGCCTCTCAAGATGAGAGCAGATTGCTTCTATGTCTTCTAGATCTACTCTGTTCTCATCTTCTCTTTCCGGGTGAAAGGCAAAACGAGGATCCATATGAACAATCACCCTGTCACGACGATTCTTCAGTCTCGCTATTCTGTTTGCCAGAAGAGCCTCTTCTCTTTCGAAGTCGTCCAGAACACGATAGAGCTCTCTTCTAAACTGCCTGGGGCAACCCTGTCGAATGTATTCGCGGAAACTCTTCATTGTGAATCCGCTGTTTCTGATAAGTTTCGATGCTCTAATAATTGCGCTGTCGAAGAGTGAGCTCCTTATTATGGAATCGGCAGCTGACCTGAAATACTCTATCTCGTTTCTGAGAAGGTCAGTTTCACGCCTGAGGACTCCAAGTCGTATGGTATAGCCTTCCCGCTTTTCGAGTTTTATCATATGAAAGATATCCATACTCAATTATAGCCTTTGAAAAGGGTGGCAGAAGTTTCATGAGAAGAGCGGGCAGAGCCCGCTCTCAAACGAGCATTCAAAAGAGTATCACGGAGCCCATTTAGTGAAGATCATTGGTTGTTGAATGGAGCCTGCGACTGAGCGCTCTGTCAAAGTCAAAGAGGTAGTAGAAGGAGATGCTCCCTTTATAGATTTATAGCATTTGTAGAATAGAGCCGGAAGTTGGTCAATCGATTTGGAAGTGGCATAAGTAGTTACTTCTGGCCAGTGAGCATCACTTGTGTAGTACGACAATTTCTGCAGGAAGTCTCCAGACCACTCAACATACATATCGTCAGGGTTGTGATCCGATGAGCCGCCTGCACTGTCCCAATCGGGATATGCACTCTTGGCAGCGGTAGTTGTAGTGATAATAATCTCGATGTTCGCTGGAATGACTCCGCCGGATTTCAGACCATCAAGCCAGCTTCCTGCATGGCATGATTCGATTATTATGCAGAACTTTACATTTGGATGTTCAAGGATGTAGCTTCTCAACTGACTCGCGTAGAAAGTTGTTCCTCCAAGATTCATCAAGTTAGTGTTTCCATGTGCAATGAAGTAGAGGGTAATGTAATCCACTTTTTCAGTAGTCAAGAGATCGTTCATTGCAGCTTGAACGGCAGTCCAGTTTGGAGCGGCCGCTCCCGCGACATATTTCACGTCACGTACTCTGTCAGAACCCATAATTGCCTTGAATACGTCAGACATAAGGTTTCGAACGTCACGAGCCTCTGCATAAAGATTCTATGATGGTGTAATCCCACTGGTAATTACAGTGCCTTTTACTCTGAGAACCCTCTCCAACAGAAGTTCCCCGACATGAAATGAATGAAACCCATTCCCAGAGAGGAAAAAGAGACAATAACGTAGTGAAAGTGTAGACAGCGAATAGTCAATTTCTAATTGATTTTGCTATCTTCTTTGTGCTTTCACTCTGTTCTGTTATGAAGAGTAAACCTAAATAGGGTGTCTCACTAATCAAATAGCTTGAATGATATCCATAATCTTTCTCAAATAACGATGGTGAAGATGATAGTAAATGACCACGAGATTGTAAGTGAGAATCTTAAGGCCGATAACTGTGTCAAAGTCTCTATTTCTTATGTACTATATGAATTCTGAATCAACGATACCTTAGAGTTGAATTGGTTCTCTCTATCTCTTCCCTTAGCTGCTACCTCATTGAGTGAAGCTTTTTCAGTCCAGTTGCCAGTCAACGGAGCTGTTTCTGCTTTTCTGTATCTAGACCTCTTCTTCTGTTTATGTCAATAACCGTTATCAAACCGGTCTTCTCGAATATATAGCCATAGAACTGATTGGAATCATATGCGCTATCAGAAAGAATGTACTTAGGTTTACATGTGTCTGCCATCTTCGGTGCCACCTTCGAATCGTGTGTCGATCCTCCAGATATGATCCAGTCGATTATTAACTTGTTGACCAGATTAAGAGATATATGCACCTTTCTTCCATAACGTAAGTCTTTGTTCGTCTTCGCCCAAGTGGCCCCCTGGTCTTTATACTTCTCTCTCTTCCTTCTTCTCTGTGCTGTAGAGCCTTTACATGACCGCTCACGAACGAATCTACCGCAACTTCTTTCCTTTCGAGCCCTTCCAGATCTGTGAAGAGTTTAGTTATCTTCTGGACTATTTCATGAAGAGGTATCCGTTTGGCTCTTCGACACAAGGTCTGGAATGATGGTATCGTCTTCAGCCCTAGGTACTCGATATACTCGCCATTCCCTTCAAGAAACCTCTTTGCTCTTCGATACGATTTCTTTGCAAGTGTCAGCAGTACCAGCAACTTCAATATCGTTGTTTTATCGTACTCTTTGTTTCTTCCCCTTACTTTCTTTACAGTTCCCTTAACCATGAACTTGTACAGGTTATCCAGTACCTTAAATGCTTCCCTTTTTCTCCATCCCTTGTGATAACATCCGTTTAGGCCTCTTTTCCGGTTCTTAGTCAGTTCAATGGTACCACTATTGAATCTTTTGGAGACCCTCTTTTCGAGACACACTAAGGGTATACAGAAATACCGTATCCATAAGCGCTATAAGAAGCGGGACGAATCAGGCTCTCAAAAGAACCCTTGGAGTAATAGCAATTCGATTTATATTTGATTCTAACACTTGAAGGTTATTTCGAGATCAAATCAGCATCAGTCAAAATGACGAACGGCCTGAAACTTAATCTCGAAGAGAGTTGAACAGAGAAGAAACTTCTAGGATTGTTCGAATTTCAGAAGCAATCAGGTCTTTCAAAGAGACTACCGATAACTCTCGAACCCTCGTTCAAAAAGGAGACTTTCAACATCCTCACTTCTTGGAATTGACCTCTGGGCTCCCCTTTTGGTAACAGATAAAGCCGCGGCTGCACAGGCGTACTTGAGAGAAAAGTGAAGATCCAGTCCTCTGTCAAGCGAGCAGGCGAAGGCGCCATTGAAGACATCGCCAGCTGCGGTTGAATCAACAGCTTTTACTCTGAAAGTCGGAACAACTAGACTTCTAGACCTTCCTGTGAAGAGAACTCCTTTTTCCCCTCTCTTTAGCAGAACATTCTCACATCCCATTTCAAGAAGCTTCACGGCGGCTTCTTCAATACAGAGCGACGGTCCCGTAAGCTCAGCCATCTCCGTTTCGTTCGGGGTAATAATATCTACGTATTGTAGAATCGATTTATCTATATTACTTGACGGCGCAGGATCGAAGATAACGGTCTTTCCGGCTTTGTAGAAGAGCTTTGCTGCGTATAGAGACGATTTGAAGGGGATTTCATTTTGTAGCAGAAGAATGTCAGCCTTTAGCAAACTCTCTCTTGAATCGTCGATAATCTCTGGAGACAGTCGAGAGTTTGCACCCGGGTATACTATTATCCTGTTTTCTCCTGATCTTGCAACCTCTATCAATGCAACTCCGTTTGGAGAATCTACAAGTCTTATTCCGTGTCCAAGATCAATAGCTTCAAGCTCTCTCTTCATCATCTGGGCATTTCCATCGTTTCCCAGGCAAGTCAGGAAGAATACGTCCCCACCAAGCGATTTGGCCGTTACTGCCTGATTTGCGCCCTTGCCTCCTGGATAGTAGGAAAGTTCCAAACCTTTCTGAGTCTGGCCGGGCATAGTGAATTTGTCTACGTTTATTACCATGTCGACGTTACTGCTTCCAATAACTGCTATCATAAAGGCCTCCATAAAAAAGCCGGAGGGAGATCACGCCCCCCGGCCTTTTAATCCAAATTACTTCAGCGTTACCAACTGGAGATCTACGGGGATATAAATCGTACCGATAGTCAGATACTCGAACGCTTTGACAACGGCAAGTTGGCCCATAACAAATGGTTGCTGAGCAACAGTAGCAGCCATTTCGCCTGCATTTACGGCCGCAACGGCATCATCAATGGCATCGAAACCTACGACTTTGATCTTGTCTAGAAGACCGGCGGCTTTTATGGCTTCGATTGCTCCAAGAGCCATCTCGTCATTGTGAGCAAACACAGCGTCTATATTTGGATTCGCCTGAAGGATGTTCTCTATTACTACAAGTCCTTCGGCTCTGTTGAAGTTTGCAACCTGTTTTGCAACTATCTTGATGCCCGGGTATTTTGAAATAGCTGCACCAAAGCCCTGACCACGGTCTCGCGCAGCCGATGTTCCAACGATTCCTTCAAGTTCAACTACGTTCCCCTTTCCATTGAGTAGCATTGCAACGTACTCACCGGCCATCATGCCGCCCGCAACATTATCCGAAGCAATATGCGCAACTACTTTTCCGCCATTAGCTCCTCTGTCAACCGTTATTACAGGAATCCCAGCCTTGTTAGCTTCCTCTACTGCAGTGACGATAGCATCGCTGTCAGTAGGGTTAATGATTATTAGATTCAGTTTCTGTTGCACAAAGTCTTCGATATCGCTTAGCTGCTTTGCAGGGTTATCGCGACCATCGGCTACGATAACTTCTATTCCTAGACCGGCCGCTGCTTCAAGAGCTCCGTCTCTAAGTGTTACAAAGAACGGATTGTTGAGAGTGGATAGAGAGAGTCCAATTCTGTACGTTGCTCCAAAGAGAAATGCTGACGCTACTACCAGAACAAAGGTAATTACAAGTAGTTTCTTCATTTCAGTACCTCCTTATCAAAAATAGGCCTTGAAGGCCTTTAGTAAGATCGCTCAATCGTTGTTACTTTCGGCCATAACTGCCAGGAGTATTACGGCTCCCTTTACTGCCTGCTGGTAGAATGGTGAGATATTTACTAGATTCATACCGTTGTTTATTATTCCAAGAACCATGATGCCAAAAACCGTTCCGACTATCGACCCCTTTCCACCGGAGAGACTCGTTCCTCCCAGAACGACTGCGGCAATGGCGTCCAACTCATAACCCTCTCCAAATATGGGCTGGGCGCTATTCAGTCTTGCTGTCAAAATAAGCGCACTCAGTGCAGAAAGAAGCCCACTTATAATGTAAATAACAATCTTATATCTATCCACTTTCACACCACTTAACTTTGTCGCCTGCTCATTTCCACCTATTGAGTAAGTGTATAGACCCAGCTTCGTATTGAAGAGAAGGTACCAGGCAAGAGCAAATACTCCAAGCATTATTAACACAGGCACAGGAATTCCGAAGATCTCTCCGCGCCCGATTTCCCTGAAACCTGCCGGAAAACCTGTTACAGGCCTTCCCTGAGTGAAAGCCTGAGTGAGACTTCTGGCAATTGCCATAGTGGCAAGAGTTACTATGAAGGGCTGAAGTTTCATTTTGGCAATGATTACACCATTGAATGCACCCATAAGAGCACCTATTCCGAGCGCAGCCAGAATTCCAAGCAGAGGAGAAGTGTTCTTAATAACACTTGCCCCGACTACTGCTGAGAAAGCGAATATCGAACCTACTGAAAGGTCTATCCCTCCAGAGATTATTACAAAGGTCATCCCAAATGCAATTATTCCGTTTATAGAGACCTGTCTGAGAACGTTCATGAAATTCGAAACGGTAAAGAATCTATCGCTTAGAAAGCTGAACACAAGAACAATTCCAACAAAACCGACAACGATCGGAAACCTTCTCAAAAGGCTGAGGGTTTTCTTCATCTTTGCCCTCCCATTGCCGCAGAAATGATGTTCTGCTGATTAATATCCTTCCTTTCGAATATGGCTGCCTGTCGACCCCGGTGCATTACGAGCACTCTGTCGCTCATACTGGTTACTTCTGGCAGCTCAGAAGATATCATGATGATTCCCTTACCCTGATTCGCCAGTTCATTCATCAAGCGGTAAACCTCAACCTTTGCTCCAACGTCGATTCCCCTGGTTGGTTCAACGAAGATTACGAGTTCAGGAGATTTAATGAGTCCCTTTGCCAGAACTACCTTCTGTTGATTCCCTCCAGAAAGGTTATTAATCCTCTGATCTGGAGAAGGTGTCTTTATAGTCAGTCTCTTTATCATCGCTTCAGCAAGTCTCTTACTCGCTCTCCAGCTAATGCTACCTAGCTTACTTACAAGTTCCGTATTTGGCAGCACAACGTTTTTTGTTATACTCAAAGGCATTACTAATCCCTGTGTCTTGCGATCTTCGGGTATGAGAATAACTCCTCTTGCCAGTGCTCTGTCCGGCCTTATGGGAATAGGATATGGTCTTTTGGATAACTCGGCCCTGTTTGCACTAGCCTTTATGCCACCGTATATGGCAAGGGCAACTGCTCCCTTACCTGAACCCACAAGCCCCGCTATTCCGAAGATTTCGCCTCTTTTCACTTCGAAAGAGACATTTTCGAAATGTCCAGATACCGAAAGCCCATCAACCATGAAAACGGGTTCTTCGGTCACAAGATTCTCTTTTGGGAACATATCGTCGATTCTTCTTCCTACCATATCCTTTATCAAACGATCGCCAGTATAGCTTTCCGTAGGACCGGAAGATATGAACGATCCATCTCTCAATATCGTAACCCTGTCGGCTATTTCGAAAACCTCTTCAAGTCTGTGAGAAATAAAGACTATCGAAACGCCCTTCTCTCTGAGCTCTCTCATAAGTCTGAAAAGTATCGCCGTTTCATGCTCTGTTATTGTTGCAGTAGGTTCATCCATAACGATTATCTTTGCATCGGAAGCCAAGGCTCTGGCGATCTCGACAAGCTGTTTTTCGGAAACATTGAGTTTCTTAACTGTCGTGCCCGCAGGCACTGGAAAGTTGAGTGATCTCAGAAGATCCTCCGCCCTTCTTCTGAGTTTCCTGCGATTAAGATTCCACCAGGAGCTACTCTCTCTTCCCAGATATATGTTCTCTGCAACAGTTAGATCCTCGCTGAGATTCAACTCCTGATAGATTACTGCTATTCCATGCGCTATGGCATCTGAAGGACTCTCAAAGCGAACTTCATTGCCCTCGAGAATTATCTTCCCTTCATTCTGTCTGTAAACACCACTCAGAATCTTCATGAGAGTTGATTTGCCGGCACCGTTTTCGCCTATCAGAGCAAGAATCTCGCCTCTCTTCAGATCGAAACTGACGCTATCCAGCGCCTTTACACCGGGAAAGCTCTTGGAGATACCCTCCATCTTGAGAATGAACTCATCCATTGCTACTCTCCCTGATTTGAAGCGAGGTCTTCAGAAGGACCTTGCTGCTAGTCTTTTGACCACTGATCTTTCTCAGAAGCATCTCACCGGCCGCCTTACCCATAGCGTATCCATCCTGCCGAACGGTTGTCAACCTTGGGTTGGTCATCCTTGAGAAGAGTATGTCATCAAATCCAGTAACCGAAACGGTTTTAGGCACATCATATTTCATTTCAGCCAACTCCATCATCGCTCCGAATGCTATCATATCGTTGCCGCATACTATGGCATTGGGTATTCTCTTGAGTCTTCTCAACATCTCTCTACCACTCTCAAAGGTATAGTCTCCAAAATGTATCTCGCAATCACTATTTTCTTCTGAGATAGCATCTTCAAATGCCCTCAACCTCTCTCTGGAGGAGAAGGTATTTACGGGACCACTTAAAAAAGCGAAGCTTTTGTTACCAGCTCTGATAAGATAATCCATCATCTTTCTCATTCCGTCGTAATTGTCTGAAAAGACATAAGAGACCCCTTCCCAATCTTGATAGTTATCGATAATCACGATCGGTAGGTGAGATGAAATGGTCTTAATAGACTCGGGAAGCTCTCCGAGGAGTATTGCGCCAATTCCCTCGATATTCCTTGAATACAGTGCCTTTAGAAGTTCTTCCTCCTTTAGAGGATCACCTGATGAACTGACAAGAAAAATGAAATACCCCTTCACGCGCAGATAATCTTCGGCTCCCTTTACTATTTGGGAGAAGAAGGGATTCACAATATCGGGGATAAGGAAGCCTATCATGCCGCTACTACCGATCCTGAGACTTCTGGCAAGTCTGTTGGGGACATAACCAAGCTCCTGAGAGGCCCTATTGACTTTCTCTTCAAGCTCAGGGCTTACATAAAGACTTTTGTTGAGAACTCTGGAGACTGTGGCCGTCGAAACTCCCGCCTTCTCCGCTACTTCACGTATGCTTATCTTACTCTTCATTTATACCTTAAATCCTCCTGTAAACGTTTGCGTAAACGATTACACAGTAATATAAACATACTCGTATTGTAATAGCCAAGTCTATTCACACATTATCATGAACGTTCAGCTGAGACATGAGGTGATTATTGATTAGTTACTCTTCTATGCTTCTTCATTCTAGTTCATGTATCGTCGTGAGATAAAAACAAAAGTCGTTATAATAAGTCGCAGCAAACACGAGGAAAATGAAATTGGTTGCTTCGAAATAAAAAGAGGGTGTTTCCACCCTCTTGCGATTTGTCATTTTAATCAGTAATACTCAATCTCTCTTGTCTCTTCCTGCTCTATCATCGCCATCTCTTTCCAACCATCTGTCTCAAGGTCGGCAATGTTCATGACATAGTAGGCTACCATAGAGATGTAGTTGCCCATTGAGTCATATTCATACTCGTACACGACCGCTTCCTTCTCATCTCCCCAGTAGCTATCGGAGATCTTAATCGATACGTCGCCCATTTCGTTGTATTCAAGAGTAGACACGATTGGTTCTACGTCTTCTCCGGGCATCGCAAACATGTACATGAACTCCGATTCTCTTATCCTCTGATTCTTCTCATTGTATTCGTAGAAGGTTCTGCTTAGATCCATTCCCATCATGCCAAATCCCTCTTCGACAAGATTGCCTCTCTCATCGTAAGCCATCGATATCGTCATTTCGATTTCCTCGCCCTCGCTGATTCCAGATATCTTCTGAGCGATTAACCTGCCAAACTCGTCGTATTCCATTATGAGGGTGGATTCTCCCTCTCCATCTTCTACAATGATTGACACTATTCTTCCATTCTCGATGGTTATTTGCTCAACTGATTCTTCAACTCCATTTTCTCTTCCGGTAATAGAAGCTAGCATTCCGCTTGCGTCATAGTTGAACAGAATCGCACTGATTTCGTTCCCTTCTTTGTCAGAAGAAATCTGTGATAGAAGTCTGCCCGATCTATCGAAAGTGAGTATCTCGTAAGACGGAAACGCAAAATCCTCTTCCATGTAGAACTCGTCTTCTGGATAAACTATCTTAACTGTCTTGACCGGTCCTCGCAGATTGAAGTCGCTCGCACTCATTGGGATCATGAATTCCGATTGTGCAAAGGCAACTAGAGCGAACGCGACGAGCAAAGAAACCAATAACACTTTCTTCATTACTACACCTCCATTTGCTAAGTTACTATAATCATACAGGAGAGAGTAAGAAAAAGGAGCATCTATCTTATCTATAGGCGGGCGAAAATGCAGAATCTACTAATCGATAGACCATCTGAAGAAGAGAAATTCGAGATCATGAAGAAAATGCATTACTCATTTCCCGAGCCTAGTAGCGGGAGGTATTCACTTCCGGATCTAAGACCGATGGATGAAGTATACTCCGACTTTCTCAAGAGAGGAGACTCTTTGATAGTTCTCAGGAGCGGCGAAGAAATCGTAGGACATGTACATTTTGGTCCCCAGATCGATGAAAGACTCCGTTCGGAAGATCCTATCACATCTATGACCTGTTTGTGAGCGACAGATATAGGAGAAGTGGAGCAGGGAAGCTTCTGCTTAGTGCTTCTTTAGAAGAACTCAAGAGATCCTCTTACTTGACAGTCACAGCAAATACATACAGGCTTGGAGCAGGATGGCGCCTTCTCAAGAGCGACGGGTTTGAAGAGAAGAAGATTTGCTTTAGTGTCGGCAGAACACACCATGTTGCCGATAGAAGGCTAGAGGTAATGCGCGGTATACGCGAAGATTTGAGAAGTGTTTTTTTCGAGATTTCTTCTTCTCCTGAAGTGTTGAGAAGCCAGTTGTCCATGACTCCAAGCGAGCTGTTCTTCACGTTGAATGAGACTCTGGATTCAGGGGGCAGAATTCTCATCTGCAGGCGAGATGAGAAAGCTGTCGGGATGAGTGAATTCTCAATTCTTCTGGAGAAGAGCCTACAGCAATGAGAAGAGATCCCGAACTTTGATCGTTTCGAGAGAAGATTTCCAAGATCAACCGTAATAAGCTCTCTGAACCATAAGACTGGATTTGAGTAGTCATTGAAGTGCTATAATTGGTAAGCAAATCAAACTAAAGGAGAGTTTCCGTTGTTCAACAAACGTCTTCCACTTTTGCTAACATCCCTCATTGTGTTCTTCGTGATGTTCGGCTTCGGCTTACTACTTCAGTTGAAGTTGAGGGAGCTGGGAGCGTCTCTTCTTATGGTCGGACTTCTAACAACAGTTAGGGGAGCGGTTGAGACTCTTGGCTCGCCCGCGTGGGGAGCGATATCGGACAGCCTGAAGAGGCGAAAACCGTTAATGATAGTGCTTGTTCTGACTTCTGCTCTTCTCTACTTTGCCTATTCCGTTATCGAGATACCGTTAGTTTTCATATTGTTCTCTGCTTTGATAGCATTCTTCACAGCTGGATTTGAGCCCATAGCAATGGCGCTCAGCACTGAGCATTCCAGAGACTCTGTCAGAAATACTTCAAGGGAGCTATCGATACTGAACACCGCCAATTCAATGGGGATGTTATCAGGCAGGCTACTGCTTTCTATGCTTCTAGTATTTTTTACTGTAACCCAGACGATCAACTGGTACGCGACAATAGCTTTTTTAGCAGTGATTCCGGCTCTTTTCTTGAGGGATCAAGAACACACCGTGGCCCGCAGAAAGGGTTTTCTGAACAGACTGTTCCCTCTTAAGCAGGATTCTTCGCCGCTCTGGGAGAATGGATTGTGGGCGGTCTATGTCGGAACATTCTTAAGGCAGTTAGGTACTGCAGGAGCGACTTCTATCATTGCGATATTCATGACGGAAAGGATAGGTCTGTCGGCTTCGGCAACGGCGATAATCACATCGATAAATCCTTTCATGCAAATATTCTCCCATATCTTCTTCGGTAGAGTAATGTACAGAATAGGACCCAGGAAAAGCACATTGATCGGTATCGGCCTTACAATATTCACGATGCTTTTCTTTGCGATGGCGCAGAGCTGGGTCTTGATAGCACTCGGTTACTTTTCGCTTGGAATTGCCTTTGGTGCTTTCATTAACGGTGCTGGTACTATGATATCTTTGAGCTCACCACCCGAGCGAAGGGCCGAGTTTCTTGGACTGCTTAGGTCAGCGAGAGCGATTGGTTTCATGGTGGGGCCTTTACTGGCCGGAACGGTTGCAGAATACTCTTATTTCGTCATGTTCATCATGATGGCTTCACTCATTGCAGCTGGAGGACTAATCGTGATTGTTTTTACGAAGGATCGATTGATAACGAGCTGAGTCAAACCGGCGTATGATAATGCAGTAGAATCTCAGGAGCAAAGTAATAGGAGATTATTCAAAGCAATTGGCAACGTGGGCAAGAAGAATGATCGAAGCGGAGGTGAACAAGTTTGTTGACATACATCGTCAAAATCCTTGTGTCATCGATAATAATCGCTCTTGTTTCTGAAGTTAGCAAGAAGTCCGGATACATTGGAGGACTTATAGCTTCTTTACCCCTTACTTCAATGCTGGCGCTATTCTGGCTCTACAACGATACAAAAAATCCAAGTAAAGTTGCAGAACTTTCCATCGGTATTCTCTTATTTGTTCTTCCTTCTCTGATTTTCTTTGTTGCTATGCCGTTGTTTCTTAGAAGAGGCATCAATTTCTACGTAGCGCTTGCTTTATCCAGTGGAATCATGATGGCGGGCTATGCCTTCTTTTTGCTTATCCTTTCAAGGTTTGGAGTGAGATTATAGCAGTTTTGACTTGAACGAATTTTTCGACCACTGTTTGTGAAGCGTTTCACAAGAAAATCCTTGTATTGCTCAGGTAGATTCCCAGGACTGTGAAAACTTCTCCTGTAACTGCTCGCGCCCAGTACTCGAATCAGGTGATTCGGCTGAACATCTTCGCAACCATTTTGGTGCTTATGGCAATTCCAACTGAGACTACCACAACAGGTAAGCCTGTGCCGATACCATAGATTGCAGGGATTAGTAGTCTGGACTGTTCATTGGCGGCCAGTGGAATTACACTTCCAAAGAACAATGCAGCCGATACAGGGCAGAAGGTAAGGGCGAACAGAGAGCCGAGGATCAGGGCACCGAGCAGGCCTTTGCTCTTGATCTTTTCTTGTGATTTTGTATCCAGATTTCTTCCCCTGTTTCTGAAACTCAGCAGTTCAAGTAGAAACATACCAAGGATGATCATTATCGGACCGACTAACTTTCCCATGTATTTCTGGAGGAATCTAGACAGACCGGGAGCCGCCGTCAAGCTTGAAACAAGCACAGCACCTATAACAACCTGACATCCCGCTTGTTTTGTAACTAGGTTTCTTCGAAGGCAACAGAGCATCTTCGTTACAGTATCTTGTGGGCTTGCATTTCGTGCATTTATTAGGGATAAGTGTATACCTATTGAGAGGAGAGAATGCATGGCTCATCGTATTCATGTAAGAAATAAGGATACAGGGGTTACCTACGTTTATGAGGGAATATCTTACTGGGATAAAGAGAAGAAGCAGCCACGGAATAAGAGAGTGTGTATAGGCAGTACACGGAGCCAGTCAAGCAATACCATCCCTGCAACATACTCATTGGCAAGTCTTTCAGGAATAAAGGGAGAGAAGAGAATCTTTATCGCCTAGTTGACTATCAATGTAACCAGAAGAGGCTTAGAGTTCTTCTGCACATAGACTATTTCTTTGAACTCGATTTTTAGCATTATTGGGTAATCATGAAGAGCAGGACTACTGCCACAGGAATTGACACATTTGCGGTTTGCCAGTTCCCAAGGGAATTTGATAGACCGGGAAGAATGTTACCCAGTATGGCCCCTAGAAACATAGCTACCCCACCCACACTGTAAGGTACTTGCTGAAAAGGTCAAGTTTCTGTTCCAATATACTGCCTCCAATATTCTCACATTCGAATATATGAATATGATACTCGCCGATTGTTTTCCGAGCTTTTTCGGAACGTTAAGTTTCATTGTTGCACAACAATGCAATATCGGTTATTCTATGAGTGTATCTTGACAGGAGGTGTCTCGATGAACAAGAAGACAGTAATGCTTTTCAAGGCACTAGGTTGCAGGTGGCGTTTGAAAATACTGGAGCGTCTTTCAGAAGGTACTCTGTGCGTCTGCGAGTTCGACGACTTGTTCCCCATAGACAAAACAACTCTCTCGAGACATGTCAAGGCCTTAGTCGATGCGAAGCTTATTGTTGAGAAAAGGAATGGTACGAGAAAGGAGCTCAGCATAGCAGACAGTAGGGTCCTGGAGATTATTAAGCTTGCTCACTCTATTACTGATGAGTCTTCGGAAGAAACGGAGTAGCGACCCATGTACAGCGTTATCATATATGCAGTTACTGGATTGCTTCTTTTGGTTTCTCTCATTAAGAGCCGCAAGAAGACATTGTTGGCTCTCAAGAAGGCTTGGACATCATTTGAGCGAATCCTTCCTGAACTTATAGCAATTATGCTTTTTGTTGGGCTACTCATTGCGCTTTTGAATCCCGAGACAATCTCGCAGCTGCTGGGAGAAAGTTCGGGAGTTTGGGGGTTGATGATAGCTTCAATAGTGGGGTCTATCACGCTGATTCCCGGTTTTGTCGCTTTTCCTACGGCGGCCATCTTGGTAGATAACGGTGCCGGGATAACTCAGATAGCTCTTTTCATCTCCACTCTCATGATGGTTGGAGTTGCAACTTTTCCAGTGGAGAAGAAGTATTTCGGGAGCAGACTGACGATTATTAGAAATGTGATGGCATTTGGATTCTCGTTTATAGTGGCAGGTCTTATGGGAATGATTTTGGGATGAAGGCGAAAAGGTATGTCTTTCCACTAGTAATGGCAGCTGTCGTTTCTGTTGTATTTGCCGCCGACAATCAGCTCGGGCGAAGCGCTTTGAGCATTACTGGATCGAGTTTTCTGGAGATGTTGTCTGTTATTCCTCCGATATTTATCCTATTGGGCCTTCTCGATGTATGGATTCCGAGAGAAAGGATTATCTGACATCTGGGAGAAGAATCAGGTATTAAGGGAATAGTACTTTCCTTTCTTCTTGGAGCGGCTGCGGCGGGGCCTTTATATGGAGCCTTTCCAATAGCAGCGGTCTTCATGAAGAAAGGAGTGAAGTTTTCGAATGTGCTGATCTTCATCGGAGCATGGTCAACAACTAAGATTCCGATGTTTATGTTCGAGATGGGATCAATGGGAGCAGGGTTCGCTCTGCTCAGACTGGTGATAAACATTCCGGGAATACTTCTTATGGCGGTAATACTCGAAATAATAACCGGAAAGGAAAGTATTGAAGCGATATATGCACAGTGTACCGGCCTTAGTGAATAGGAGGCATTTTTGAGATGGAGAAAGATTTGAAGAAAGAGGTTACGAAGTTCGGATTGCTGGCAACTGGTTTTCTGGTTTTCTATTTTCTGCCTTTTGGAAGCCAATATGTGCAGGATGCGATAATCAGCGGATTTACAATGCTTGGTTCATATGCAAGAGAACACGTACTTCTCTGTCTTGTACCTGCCTTTTTCATAGCGGGAACTATCACTGTATTTATACGGAAAGACGCAATATTAAAACTACTGGGTCCCGACGCCCGAAAGATCATTTCATACCCAATCGCCGCCGTTTCTGGTGGAATTCTGGCAGTTTGCTCGTGTACGATTCTTCCTCTTTTCGGTGGTATCTACAAACGGGGCGCTGGTCTAGGACCGGCAGTTGCCTTTCTCTTCAGCGGTCCGGCGATAAACGTTGCTGCGATCTTTCTTACTGGAAGCGCGATCGGCTGGGAGATAGCACTTGTGAGAATCGTTGGGGCCTCGACTTCAGCGATTGTCATTGGATTAACTATGCAGAGCATCTTCAGAGAGAAGGGATCGGGAGGTTTTGCGACTCAGGAATCGGATGATCAGATTTCCTGGCCCGAAGCGATTGCTTTTCTGGGTCTGCAAATGACTTTCCTAATTGTTGGCGGGCTGGCTATCAATCCGATTGTTAAGGCATCAATACTGATTATCTCCGCTATTGCAGTTTTTGTGATGGCTATACGTTTCAAGGGAGAACTGAGAAATCAGTGGATAGGTGAAACATGGGACTTTGCAAAGAAGATTCTTCCTTACCTCTTCTTTGGGGTTTTTGCGGCAGGAATCATTTCCAGTGCGCTTCCGCAAAGCTTCGTAGAATCGCTTCTCGGAGGTAACAGACTCGGCTCAACTCTCTTCGCATCTGTCTTTGGAGCATTCATGTATTTTGCGACTCTGACTGAAGTGCCTATCGTCCAGTCGCTCATGTCTCTAGGAATGGGTAAGGGTCCTGCACTGGCGCTTTTCATGGCTGGCAACTCACTTAGTTTGCCCAGCATGATTGTTATCACCCGCCTTCTTGGAAAGAAGAGAGCTTTCACTTACTTTGGATTAGTAGTTGTCTTCTCTACGTTTTGGGGATTCATATATGGAAATCTATTTTAGGATTAAGGAGGTCGTATAGTGAAGATCGAAATCTTTGGTTCAGGCTGTCCGAGATGCAAGCAAACTGAGAAGATCATGAAAAAGGCTGTCGAAGAGCTAGGTTCAGATGCAGAAGTTGATAAGGTAACGGACATGATGGCAATAATGGAGAAGGGAATTGTTTCGACACCGGCCGTAGCAATTGACGGAAAAATCGTTTTGTCAGGCAAGATCCCCTCTATTGATGAAGCCAAGAGACTAATTAAGGGTTGAATAAGAGGGCTCTCAGATGTTAGATTTGTGGAGGGTTGAATCCCTCCATTTTTCATGGGTTTGGGAGGTTTGATATGAAGGTTGTGGCTTTCAACGGAAGTCCTCGCCGGGACGGGAATACGTCAAAGATGATTGAAGAAGTCCTAGGTGTACTGCGCGAAGAAGGAATCGATACCGAAGCGGTTCAGATAGGTGGAAATTCCGTAAGAGGTTGCACTGCCTGCAATGTCTGCTTCAAGACGAAGGATAGGAGATGCATAATAGACGGCGATTACGTCAATGGTTGCATCGAGAAGATGCTTGAAGCCGACGGTATCATCATTGGTTCTCCGACTTACTTTGCCGATGTGTCTCCTGAAGTGAAGGCTCTAATCGACAGAGTGGGAATGGTTGCTCTTGCTAATGATGCAATGCTTAAGCGGAAAGTGGGAGCCGCTGTCATAGCCGTTCGAAGAGGAGGCTCGGTACATGCTTTCGATTCAATTAATCACCTCTTCCTTATCTCTCAGATGATAGTACCTGGATCTTCATATTGGAATCTCTCAATTGCCTGGAAGAAGGGCGATTTTAAAGGCGACAGAGAGGGTATAAGAACTATGAAAACTCTTGGTCAGAATATGGCCTGGCTTCTGAAAAGAACTGCGGGGAACTCTTAGTATTTACGGAAAACCACTATTCCAGCAGGATCGTATAGATCCCGAAAGGCTCGTAGTTCAGAGAGAAGGTGCTATGAGAAACATCCAGCTCTTCTATCCTTTCCTCGAGAAGATTTGTGAGATAGGCCCTTTCAAAATCCAGAGTGCTCCTTATCACAGCTGTGCCTCTTGATCCTAACAGCTCACATACCCTGAGTATTCTACCCTTCCCATTCTCGGCGATCTTGAAGGCCATAATCCTTAAAGTCGACGCCTTCACTTCGAAGATCGGTGAATTCGCCCTGAAAGACCCCTTACTCGTAAGTAGTCTTGTATTAAGTAATTCTGCCTCTTGAACTGTCTTGAGCAGATCGCAACTTTCATGAGGAAAAACAGCGTATGTGAATTCGTGACGCCCTTCGTCTGCTGTGAAGTCGGGAAATACTGGAGATCTAAGCAAGTTAAGGGACACATTGCATCCTCTTACTCCGTAACCATACTTCCCGTCGTTCAATATCGATATACCGTAATCGTATTCTGATAGATCTACCCATCTATGACCGGGGACCTCAAAAGCCGCCTGTTCTATTACATCGTTTTCTGTTGTGGGTCGTGTAATGAACCCGCATGAAAGGTCATATCTTGCCTGTCTTGTGAGGACTTTCAAGGGGAACAAGGCTCTGAGCATTGTTCTTCTCATATGCCAGTCAACTGTGTTCTTTACCTCGACACGTCTTGAGTTTCTGTAAAGAGAAATGTCTTGGATTATCCTTGTCTTCCCCGCCTGAAAGACGCATCTGATTGTCTCTCTTATTGGGCCGAATTCAGTTTTCTTAATCACCGAAGGCTTCAGGCTCTCTGCGGTGTTACGATAATCTCTTTCGATGTCCCATGCGTCCCAGTAAGAGGGAATGTCTTTGAAAATCGCTATTGAGGCTTTTCCATCGAATACGTCTCTTAAGTGTTCTTTGTCATAAACACTTATTCCTTCTGCATCTACTTCAACAGTGAGATATTCGTTTTCCATCAACTTTGAGTCGTGATATTCTGTGTGCGGGTTCACGATCTCTTTATTAGAGAACTCTATTGTTACGAAGCCGGTGGGAGGAATTTCCAGCTCTGATAAGAACAAAGTATCACCGTTATCCAACAACTGGCAAGAGAATTCACCCGTAGGGCAAAACGGTTCTTTCGAACCCTGTGCAGTGAATTCAAGTTTCCTGCAGAAAGAACTCGGATTGAAGACTGTCAGTTTCATATTGTCTTCGTCCGTCAATCGATCAAAAGAGGCCTGAACCATTGACGATGTGGCTGAATGGACTTCATCCAGTTCGTTCAATGCGTCCTCATAAACCTCCTTTATTGATGAACCAGGCAGAATATCATGGAACTCATTCTGAAGGAGGATCCTCCATAGTAATTCGATCTCCCCGGGCTTATAGCCTGAGATTGCGCCAAGCATCTCCGCAAGTCTTAGCAAATCTTCACACTCTTTGTGAGCCATTTTGATTCTTCCCTGAGAGGTGTAAGTGCCACGGTGAAGCTCAAGATACAATTCGCCGTCATGTACGTGAAACGAGCGAGAGACCTCTTCTGCCCGCTTAAAGTAACTCTCAAAGCTTCTCATCACCAGTTCGGGCATTCCAGGCAGATCCTTGAGAAACCTGTAGTTTTCGATCATCTCATCTGTAGGTCCCCCGCCTCCATCACCATAGCCAAATGAAAAGACGGTTTCTGGGAACAAATCTTGGTCTTTGAAGTTCTTTGCAGTTGTCAGGATGTCTTTTGGTTCCAGAAGACCGTTGTATCCATTGGATGGATTCTTGAAGCTGTGGTAGATTACCTCAGAACCGTCTATTCCTCTCCACACAAATAGATCGTGGGGGAGGCTATTCTTCTCGTTCCAGGTCATTTTCGTTGTGAAAAAAGAGTCCATACCTGCCTTCCGGATAATCTGAGGAAGAATCCAGGAGAATCCGAAGACATCTGGAAGCCATACAGTGCTGCACTTTCTTCCAAAATGCTCCATGAAGAATCTTTGACCGTAGAGAAACTGCCTTACCAAAGATTCGCCGTTCAGCAGGTTGGTGTCACTCTCTACCCACATTCCACCCAGCAACTCCCAGCGACCTTCTTTCACAAGGAGCTGTATTTCCTTGAATAGACCGGGGTCTCTTTCCATTACATCTCTGTACATAGCAGCGGAAGACTGTGAGAAAATGTACTCGGGATACTTTTTTGCAAGCCTCACAGAATTGGAAAAAGTCCTGAGTATCTTTCTTCTAGTCTCCTCTAGCGGCCATAACCACGCGTAGTCAATGTGTGCATGACCAGAAAGCGTCATTGTAAGCCGACTAGGGAAGCGTCTCTTGAGATTTGCAAGTTCTTCTTCAACATTTCTCTCTGCTTCAGTGAATGTGTTGTGATCTTCTTCACTAAGTCGTTGACCTTCAGATCTAGTGAATTCCTCAGGCAGCCATACCGCCGATACCTCGCCAGAGATCTCCGGATCATCTAGAACTGCCTTCCAGTAGCTGGATGAATCTCTCGGGATTCTTATTCCGGCAAAGTTATCCGACAGAATTCTGTAGAGACTACTAGCGAGAACTTCATCATCAGTATAGGTGAAAAGCTCTATCAGATTTCTAAGCTTCCCTATAATTCGCTTGATATCTGAATCAACAATAAGTAGATCGGACTCTGAGAACACAGGTTCTTTGATACTGCTTCCAAAGAGCCCCTTGGGAACAACATCCGCTTCATAAAGGACCACTTCGCCGGCAAAAACGGAAAGATCGAGCTCTCTGTGATGTGTATTGATCTCTCCATAGGTAATTCCATTGATTCTCACTAGTGATTCTCCACCAAACCAGTTTCTGAGAATGAGCTGCTCATCAGCATCAATTGGCGGGAGTTCGATCTCCCTTGAAAAATATACCGGAAAGCTATCGGGAGACCACTTGAACTCCGGGGAGACTCTTCTTGAATTGAAGGACCAGGAGTCGATTCTCTTCCTTTTTTTGATTGTGTATGGGTACATTTCACCGATGGACCGAAGAAACTTACCTCTAGCGCTTTCCTTAGAATAGTACATAGTGCACCTCTCCCTAACACATTTTCGGAGCTACACTCATTAGACCATAATGAACTGTAAGTAAAGAAACATGCCAAGAGTACGATTACCGAAAAACAGTGAGTGTCATATAGTGCCGGTTTCTATATCACGCTGGTATCTTGTAGTGTTGATTGATGTAGGAGGTGTCTTCGTTGCTTGATACTATGAGGTTTCTCGGATGGTTCAACTTTATTTTACTGCTCTTTAATACATCACTGTTTATTCTTAGGCGGTCAACCCTAAAACGCTCTTCAAAACTTGAAAACCCTCCGAGAGCGGCCTTCGTGAAGCAGGTTCGATTTCTTGCTATTGTTCACCCTTGGACTGGCTCTGTGCTTATGCTTTCCGCTTTATTACACGGATACCTGGCAACCGGCGGCTTCATTCTCTACAGCGGAAGCCTGGTCTTCTTAAGCGTCTTGGCCCAGTCCGTAGTCTACCTTCTGGGCAAGTACGTTCCTGCTATGAAGAATAAGTGGAGACCATTGCACAGAGCTCTGATGATCGTCACATGGCTCTCGTTCTTTCTGCATCTACTTGCTCCAGAGTTTATCTGGTTCCCGATAATCTAGTCTTTTTCAATCAGCGATCTGACAAAGGGAATGACAATCTCCAGAAAAAGAGCTGGACTTTCCTCTTGTGGGAGATGGCCGGTTTCGGGAAGGATGAAGAGCTCGGCAGAATGCAACTCTTCGGCCAGTCTAATTGAGTCCTGCACAGGGACAATTCTGTCAGAGCCGCCAGTAATGACTAGAGATGGGATTCTTACGCTCTGTACCTTTGAGGAGTCATAAGGTCTTCTTGCGAGTGTAAGTTCCCAGAGAGCCCTGTCCCAGTTTGATGCCTTAAGCGGCTTTCTGTAACCTTCACGTATTTCATCAGTCAGTCTTTCCGGATCATACCACGCCATTTCCAGGATACTGTCTGAGTTTCTCAAGAGAGTTCTCGAGATAAGCGGCCCCAAATGCCTTCCCTGAGGAGTGCTCGTAAGTATCTTGAACAAGAAACTGTCTGTGTCTTCTGTGTAGATCGCCGCGTCAACCAGGACAAGGCAAAGCACTTTTTCTGGGTGTTGAGCCGCGACTTCAAGAGCTGTAAGCCCTCCGGCCGAGTGACCAACGAGCACTGCCTCTTCGAATCCCAAATATTCCATAAGCGATACTGTTAACTCAACCTGTCCTTCCAAAGAGTATGGGTTGAAAGAACTGATATCCTCGCCAAGTGGTCTTGAGGTCAGGCCAAATCCAGGTCTGTCGAAAGCAATAACAGAGAACTCTTCAGAGAGAGGACCGATCACTTCTCTCCATGAGAAAGTGCTTGCTCCGAATCCATGTAGCAGCATTAAAAGGGGTTTGCCTTCTCCTTTTGCTTTGTAGTGGATGTCTGCATTATTGATCGTGACGAACATACTGTCTTCATCGGCTAGAAGCCTTGGGACCACAGTATTTTCAAGATCGCTCACCGGTATTAAAAAAGGCGCGATCAGCAGTATTGAGATCAGCGAGGTCATGATGAGCAAGATCTTCATTTTCTTGCCTCTGAACTGTGAATTGAAGCGAAGGCCTTATTGACAAGCTGCTCGGCATCAACACCATCTCTCGGGAGCAATACAAATCCCGCCCTTAGTTCCATAGAGAACTCGCCACAGTTTTCTTGCCAGATTTTGAATGCGTTGAGGGCCTTTCGAAGTATTGTGCTGGCATTTCTGTAATCCTTCAGATCTTCAGCTAGAAGTAGAAACTCTCTTCTTGAGAATCTGCAGAGCGTGTCATTCTTTCTAATCCCTCTCACCAGCGAGTGTGCCATATCGATTATCGTTGATTCTTCGATACTCGATACCCCTCCTTTGCTCACAAACTCGAAGGCAGCGACCATAGAGGAGGAGTTATTTCTTCTGCTCCTGAATAACGCCATGTTAACTCTATCTCTGAAAAGCACGTAATTTGGAAGACCGGTTTCGCCGTCGAAGTGAGCCAGTTGGGAGATAGTTTGTTCGGCCAGCTTCAGGTCGGAGATATCTTCAACCACGAAGAGAAAGAAGACTCTCTCCGACACCGACAGTCTCTTTACATAATACCTTAACCACCTTCCAGCACGTCTAATGTGATGAAACTCCAACGAGTCCTCGCTTGAGTGCTTAACTTCTCTTATCTTCTTCGAGATCTCTTCTTTGATGTCTTCTATCATGATAGACGCAGCGTTGTTTGCAAATACCGTATTTGAGTGTTCATCGATAATCGCTATTCCATCTTCAATTCCCATTAGAGCTTCGAGAAAAAGATCCGGAATATTCTCAGAGAGATTATCCAGTCTCATTATCACACCACCTTTGTACTGCACGTACTTATCGTAGCCTCAGTCATATTGTAACCTCTGTTAGTAGGAATAAGGTATCTGTTCAGAAAGCTTAATCATGAAACAGATGCAGGCGAGAGATCTCCGCACTTGTCGGTATAATGGTACTGATGTCTTAATATTGGAAAGGAGGAGCGGATATTGAAGAAAAGAGCTGCGTTAGCCATGGCTTCCCTGTTGTTGATTGCACTCCTTCTCCTGCAGGCATGCGACCGCTCAAGACTTGTCACTACGGTTACCTCGGTAATTGATGGTGATTCCGTTACGGTGAAGGCGCTAAACGGCACTGTAAGGCTTATAGGAATAGATGCGCCGGAAACTAGATCAGGCAGCAAACCAGCGGGCCAGTTTGCCGATGAAGCGAAAGATTATCTGGAAATGATAACACGCGAGAGTGGAAAAGTTACCCTTGAGCTTCATGGAAAGGATACATACGGCAGACACCTTGCGTATCTTTTTGACTCGGAAGGTACCTTGATAAATTCTGATATAGTTAGGCAAGGTTTGGCCAGACCTCTTACCTATGAGGACACGTCCCATTATTCATCTGAGATAAGGAATGCTTACAGAGAAGCTTTCAGGAGTAGAAGGGGGATCTTCACTTTCTATGATCAGTCTCCTGTATTTGATGCTTCAATTGTGAGAGGAAATCTCTATTCTTACCAGTCAGGGGGTTTTTTGGGAAGAGTGATCTGGGTGGAATTCGAAGTAACGTCGGTAAACGGTCTCACCTTAGTGGGCGATGACATTGTGGTTCGAATCAGGTCAGAGGAGGCATCGCTTTTCGCGCTCGATCAGGCAGATCTGCAGGTGCTCTATAGAAAGAGGATCAGAGTCTATGGAGAAGTCTGGCAGGATACTTCTGGTAAGGCTTTGATGCTGATCAGAGACCCGGGAATAGAGATCATAGGAGTAGCTCAGCTTGCAAAGACTCTTCCTCTTTTACCATTGGGGGCTTTCTGAAGCTCTTCACAAGAAAATGCTGCAAACCAAGAATTGACAGGAAGTGAGAAATGTGCGAAAATGTAGTGCAAATGATTTGCGCGAATTGTTTGCCTATAGGAGGTGCCCTTTGAAGAGAATGACATCACTCAGAAGAGAAGTTCTGGAGATCATAGATAAATCTGAATTGCCGTTGAGCGCTGATTCAATTCATGAAATGCTTGATGAAAAACCTAATCTCTCAAGCGTTTATAGAGGTCTTTCCTTTCTTGAGGACGAGGGTCTTATCCGCTCGATATCATTCGAGTGCGAGACTAGATTCTATTTCAGCAGTCAGAGGGAGCCAGTTCATTTTCTGCACTGCAAGAAATGCCACAAAACTAAGCCTTTCTATGAGTGCTTTGTCGATTCTTTTGCAAAGAGAGTTGCGGAAAACCGAGATTTTACGATTACTAACCATGTGTTTTACTTCATTGGAATCTGCGGGGATTGCAGGAGAAAGATCGTCTCCGATGTTGAGGAGGGCAGAGTATGACAAGAAGAGTAATATTGATTCCTTTTCTGCTGATTACATTACTTTCGGGTACAGTTTTTTCGCTCAGGATAGTTGCAACGATTAATCCCTACTATTTGATTGTAAAGGAAATCGTGGGTCAAAATGCTCAGGTAGATCTTCTTATAGGGCCGGGTCAGAACCCCCACATTTTCTCTCCAAAGATCTCTGACATAAGAAGACTGGATGGAGCGGACCTGGTAATAGCAAACGGCCTAGATCTTGAGATTTTCCTGGAAAGACATCTGGACGATCTCGCCTCCCGAGGCAAGACGGTTGTGTACATTGGGAATCTCTTGCCCAAGGAGCTTATCATGGAGAAAGAAGAGCAGAACGAAGAACACGAACATGACCATCACGTGAATCCTCACATTTGGCTTGATCCAGTGATTCTTACTGATTACGTTATACCCTTTCTAGTTGAAGCGCTCTCAGAAATCGCACCAGAGAAATCTGGGTACTTTTCAGCGAATGCTGCGCAGCTTATTGATGATCTGCAGGAGTTCGATGAAGAGGCAAATTCATACCTTGAGAAGTTTCGTGGAAGCGTAGTCATTGTTGCACACCCCAGCTTTACCTATTTCTTCAGAAGATATGGATTGAGACTCGAACCGGTTCTAGAAGGGATAGGAGATGAGCCTACAATAGGCGAGATAAAGAAACTTGTCGATTTTGTGAGGGGCGAGGAAGTTGTTGGTATCTTTGCGGAGTACCAGCACTCTAAGAGAGCCATAGATATTCTGACGGCCGAGACATCTGTAAGACATGGGGAGCTTGACAGTCTTGGAATTTCAATGAGCGGCATCATCGAGCTGTTGCAGTGGAATCTCGGAGAGATCAAGAGGGTCTTTGATGGAGAGTAGAATCCTAAGAGTAGAGAGCTTGAGCTACAAGATCGGCAGCCACTGGATCCTGAGGGACGTGTCTTTCGAAGTGTCCAGAAGAGAATTCGTAGGAATAATTGGTCCAAACGGTGCCGGAAAGACAACGCTAATTAAAGCGATCGTTGGTGATCTGAGCGACTATTCGGGGAAGGTGTCTGTTTCAGCGAAAATTGGATACTTGTCTCAGAGCCCCGAAAGAAAGCGAGACTTCCCAATAAGAGTTAAGGAAGTGGCCGCGATGGGTCTCTATGGAGAGCGCGGAATCCTGAAACCCCTGAGAAAGTGCGATTGGAAGAAAGTTGAGGATCTTCTAGAAAGGGTAGGTATATATGATCTGAAGGAAAGGAGAGCCGGTACACTCTCCGGCGGCGAGTATCAACGGCTGATGCTTGCGAGGGCATTGGCATCAGAACCGGAGTTGTTGATACTGGACGAGCCTGAAGCCGGTGTGGACGAAATGGGAAAAGCCTCCTTTTACAGGTTGCTTGAGTCACTAAAGAACGATAAAAACATGGGAATACTTATGGTGAGCCATGATATTGGAATGGTTTTTGAAGCTTGTGATACTGTGATGTGTATTAACAAGACCCTTCATTGCCACACATCTGCTGACAAGATACGACCAGAAGAACTGCAATCAGCTTTTTCTGGCGACCTCGACCTTTTCATAAGATCGAGAGATCACTTCGAAAGGGAGCACCACTTATGATTCAGGATTTTGTGAAGGACATCATAAGCTACGGTTTCCTGAGAAACGCATTAGTGGCCGCCATTCTCGTAAGTTCACTAACTGGAGTGTTCTCGAGTGTGGTTGTGCTAAGAAGGATAGAGTTCATTGGAGATGGTGCAGCTCATGCGACATTTGGAGGAATTGCTTTCGGCCTACTTCTCGGAACGGATTATTTGCTTATGGCGGCAATTACCGCCGTTGTCTTTGCAATTGCCGTAAGCTACTTTACCAGGAGGAACAAGTTGTCCGAAAGCAGCGTAATCGGAATGCTCCTTCCTCTTTCGATGTCTCTGGGAGTAATCGCGCTTTCATTTGTAAGAGGATACACACCGGATGTGATGGGCCTGTTCTTCGGGAACATCCTGATGGTTACTTCTGAAGACGTTTGGCTGCTTATCGCAGCTAACCTTGTCGCTATGGCCTTCTTCACGATATTCTACAGAGAGCTTCTATATTACTCGTATGACGAGGGAATGGCGAAGCATTACGGTGTGCCTGTTGGGGCCATTCACTATGCAGTCCTAGTAGGAATCAGCTTGAGTGTTGTAAGCTCAGTCAAGATTGCAGGAATTATACTGGTTACGGCATTTCTGGTCATTCCGGCAGTGGCCGCGAAGCTTATCGCTCGCTCATTCAGAAGTATGATCGTTTTCTCTGTGAGCCTGGCAGTGGTAGCTAGCATAATAGGCATATTCGTTTCTTATGCGCTTGATATGCCTCCCGGACCGGTAATCGTAGTTGCACTATTCTTGGAATTCTTGTTGTCAGCTTCTTTGAAGAGGTTTATTGGAAAGGAATCTTGAAAGATACGACTATCAGATGCGCAATAGTACAAACTTGGTCGATTGCAGGTGGAGTTGAGAAAGATAGATATATGATCCGAATAGTTGGTGAAGCTTGTTGTACAGTGGGAATTGAGTAGAGAGCTTGGCGGCGAAGGGAGAAATGACATGAAGATAACTGTTTTGTGCAACGACAAAGCTCTTAAAGGGTTTGAGTCTGAACACGGTATCTCTTTTTACATTGAATCAAGCAAAAAAAAGTACTTGTTCGATACCGGATCTACAGACGTTGCTGTTAAGAATGCAGCGAAACTTGGTATAGATTTGTCTGAGATCGAAATGATTATCATCAGCCACGGTCACTACGACCATCTTGGAGGTTTAGAGAGCGTACTTCGTGAGTCTGGAGGAAAGAGAGTACTGATTGGTGAAGGTGGTTTTGAGCCGAAGTATAGCGGTAAAGTGGAGTCAAGTCCCAAAATTAATAGAGCAGAATTCGAAGAGCTTGGGGCGTCAGTAGAAAATGTATGCTCTTCGAAGGAGATTGAAAAGGATCTCTATGTAATGACCGCAGCGCCTTTTGCCACAGATGAGAGGCCTGAGGAGAAACATAACAAGGTTGATGGCAGAAAGCAAACTCGCGATTTCTTCGGTGATGAGCTTTCTCTTGCTCTTGTCGAGAGCGGTATTGTAACGGTAATAACCGGTTGTTCTCACAGGGGTATTGGAAACATAATCAAGCAAGCCTCTGAGTATGGAGAGGTGAAGGCTGTGGTTGGGGGCCTACATTTGCTTCACAAAACAAAGGAGGAGCTTGATGGGATTTTCAACTATTTAGAGGGATTTAAGATTGAGAAATTCCACATTGGGCACTGTACAGGGGATGAAGTTATAAAGGCAATTGAGCGAAGGTTTTCTGCCAAAGTCTGTGAGCTTCGAGCCGGAGAAACCTTTGAGTCTCTTATATAACAGTGTAAGACTATTACCGTCAAATCATGAAGTAGCAAATTGGGAGGTCGAAGAAATGGACAAAACGATGAACTTTGAGTATTTTCTGCCGACAAGGATTGTCTTTGGTGTGGGTACGGTGAATAAGGTAGGCAAACTAGCCAGAAATCTGGGCAAGAAGGCAATGATAGTAACAGGAAGAAGTAGTACGAAGAAAACAGGTCTTCTTGATGAAGTGATCTCGATCTTGGAGAAAAGTGGAATCGAAAGTGTTGTGTTTGATGATATAGTACCTAACCCACTATCATCAACGGTCGACAAAGGCGCCGAAATTGCCAACAGAGAAAAATGCGATATGGTCATAGGTCTTGGCGGAGGCAGCCCAATAGATTCGGCAAAGCTCATTGCAGTGGTGGCCAAAGATGGTGGCCGATGTTGGGAGTACACCGGATCTGGAGGAGGAAGAGTTCCGAAAGCTGCGCTCCCTATCATCGCCATTCCAACAACTCACGGAACAGGAACCGAGTCTGACCCCTTTGCGGTTGTGACGAACAGTGAAACCAACGAGAAGATAGGCGTTGGATTCGACCAGACTTTTCCTGTCATTTCCGTTGTGGATCCTGAGGTTATGAAGACCTTGCCCCCCTATCAGACGGCAGCTACCGGCATGGATGCCTTCTATCATGCAATTGAGTCGTACATAAATACAAATCATCAACCGACATCTGATCTTCTCGCGATGGAAGCAATGGCGCTTATAAATCACTATTTACCAATAGCATACACGGATGGGAATAATATTGAAGCCAGGACTGCTCTTGCCTGGGCGAGTACTGCCGCCGGCATTTGTGAAACACTATCGGGCTGTATTGCAAACCACTCATTAGAACACCCAATAAGTGCTCATTACGATGCTACACACGGTGCGGGGCTTTGTGCTACAGGACCTGCCTTCTTTGATTACATCAGGCCTCATACAAAAGAGAGACTGGCGCGAGTGGCTCAGATAATGGGAGCTCCAGGAAGCGTGATAGATATCAACAGGCTCTCTGAAATGTCAATAGAACTCATTCATAGGCTTCAGAAAAGTGTAGAAATCGATATCACTCTTAAGGAGCTTGGAGTCGAGAGATCTATGCTTGGCAGATTAGCTGAAGACGCAATGAGAACAATGGGCGGATTGGTTGAGGTGACTCCAGGAGACCTGAAGACCGAAGACTTGAAGAAGATTCTGGAGATGTCTTATTGATAGAGAGTTCGCCGTAAAGATCCGTTCAACGCTGTGAAGAACCGTCTTCCGCCGTCCAAGAACATGACCGTCCTTCGTGAAGATCAGCCGAGAAAGAGCGTTGTCGAGAGCTTCGCTTCGAGAGTGCGAGAATTTATAGTTGACCGTCAACGGTCCACCGTTCTCCAACCGAGAAGAGAGGACAAGCAGAAATGATGCCGACTTCGTCGGGAAGCGAAGCTCGCTGGCACGTGGAAGTGATGCTGGAGTAAAACATCAGACGCAGGGCTGGGCAAGAACGGCCCAGGTCGCAATGCCCG
>NZ_DJGL01000077.1:0-19325 GCF_002432735.1 Mesotoga sp. UBA5847
GCCCTCCTCCATCAAGGGAGGATTTAAAATTGTTTGCTGCAGAATAAGTACCGGTAATTGCAGAGAGTGAATCTTAAGATCAGAATAATCGGAAGGCAAACACAGCATATATTCCTAAGGAAAAGAGGCATCGTACGGTTTCTTAGTAGATCCCTAAGTTATGGTTAGTGATGAGTTGGTCAAACGACGAGCCAAGCCAATGTCTCATGACTCGGTTAATTCGGCTTATCCAGTATGGTCTGAACTGGCCAAACGCGGCGGCTATTTTCCGGTGGTCGAGTACCCTGGTTCGGTTACGCATACAATTATGTTGTCAAAATCAACATATGAGCATGTCTTGTCAGCGAAGACTATGAAGTGGAATTTGGTGAAGTCAAAGCCCTCGGAATATGACTCGTATCCACAGGGAACAATTATGTTGTCGACGTACACGGCGAAACCCGGTGAGTCGGTGAAGTCGAACTCCATCAATATCAGATACCAGGAGTCGTGTTCCAACTCGCTTCTCTTTCTCACTTTGTCTGTCTGATAATTGTACGTATATACGCCAAAACCGTCACCAAAGTCTCCAACATAGACATATGGAGCGCGACGTATGGGGTCTCCGACACCGAAGAAACCATTTTCTGAAACCCTGAAATCAAACTTGATTGCACCTGATTTCGCTGGCTTGAATCCCTCGCAACGACTTTTGCATACCCAAATACAGTCGGGTCAACAAAAGTAAGCCCTTTCGTTCCGTCGAAACCTCTTTGAGTGATCTCGGCGAACAAAGTCGATGCCTTCTGATAGTCTCCCCACGAAAGAGTCGATGAAGATAACGGTCCTAGAGTTAGGGATTCAAAGCTTTCCTGAACTAGACAGAAGGCCCTGGTTGTGGAGCTCCATACAGGTTCTTCCACTTCGTGAGTGCCGTCGTTTGCCACGACCTTCCAATAATACTTGGTTGAATTCTCGAGTGCCGATTTGGTATGAGTTGTCGAAGAAAAGTCTTCTCTAAGCAGAGCTGGATCGGGAGTCTTTCCAAAATACAGATCATAGGTTACCTCATCTCCATCTGGATCTCCTCCTTCCCACGATAATGTGATTAAGAGGAAATTCTGATTGACTGCGTTATCTGAAAGAGAGGGTTTTGATGGAGTGTTGGGCGGACCTTTAACGGTAATCGTGAAGTTTGTGCTGGACTTTCCTTCCCCATCGGAAGCCTCAATCTCGACTTCCCTTGTACCGATGGCCCCCGAAACCGTCCATGAGTAATTGCTTCCGTTAATACTCCCCGGGCCGCCGACCAGACTGAAGCTCAGTTCATCACTATCGGGGTCTGAACAGTAATCGGTGAGATCGATTTCAAGTAGAGATCCTATATTTCTCGTGAAATCTTCAATCGCAGACCACACGGGAAGTCTATTGACGAACACACAGCAAGCAATAACTATGACGAGCAAAACCAGGGCATGAGCAAGGTTATTCTCACGTAAACACCCCCTTGAAGGATTGGAAATGACTGCTAAGAAATCGAAGTATCTAAAGAAGCCAAAATGCATCGCATCCACACTTTCATCGTACCCAATTGACAGCACGAGCAAAAGGCTAATGCAAACTCATCTTCTAACAATCTTGTAAAGAAGAAAGGACATGCAGAGTAATCTCTAGCCTCCCGTTAACCAGTGACTACTTTGAGGAGACAGCCGACAGCACTTTCGAATATGGCAATGATATCTTAGCTAGACTCGACTATACTTGAACAGAAGCAACTCAGTAATTAAGCCTGAAAGGAGACAGTCTAAGTGAATAGTGATTTTAGTGAGATATCAGTTAGAATAAGTGGCGTCTACAAGGAAATTGCCAAGACTCATTGTTCATCGAATTCTTACTCGCTTGGTAATGTGAAGCTCAAAACAATCGAGCTTATTCACCTTATCCGCAGAACGATCTGCCCTCAACTTTCACAAAACGAAACGACAGACGAACAGGAGTCGCTCTTGAAGGCCATGAGAGTCCTCGAAAAGCTTATCCTCGACATTCAACCGGAGTTGAGTGAAGAAGAAGCTTCAAGTATCACGAGCAGATTCCTGGATGAGCTTCCCACAGTCGCAAAGAAGCTTGTCAAAGACGTGCGTGCAGCGTACGAAGGAGATCCTGCAGCGCAATCGGTGGAAGAGATTATGATTGCATATCCCGCTTATGAAGCGATAAGCATCTATAGGTTAGCCCATATTCTGTACTTGCTCAAGGTCCCCCTAATACCGAGAATAATGACCGAATATGCTCATCAGAAGACCGGTATCGATATTCATCCGGGTGCGACAATAGGGACGCACTTCTTCATAGATCACGGTACGGGTGTGGTGATAGGAGAGACATGCAGAATCGGAGATCATGTGAAGATCTATCAAGGAGTCACGCTTGGAGCCAAGAGCTTCGAACTCGACGAAAACGGCAATCCGATCAAAGGGATAAAACGCCATCCCGATATTGGTAATCACGTCGTTATATACGCGGGAGCTACGGTCCTTGGAGGGAATACGGTAGTCGGAGACAACTGCGTAATCGGAGGTAATGTCTGGCTTGTTCATTCGCTGAAGCCGGGAGAAAAGATCTACAGCAATCCATAATTCTTTGCAGATCATCAGGAAGAAATGATCGGTGAGATTTCTGAGAATCCTCCTTTGCTCTGAACATGGGTTATCACAAAACACCTATTCAAGAATAAGTTGCGCTATAGTCTGGGCTGATGATCTCTCAACATTCAGTCGAGATTTTAGACGCGAAACAGCAACGCTCTTGCCAAGTTGCCCTTACAGACTGAAAGTGTGTGGCCTAACCTTTTTGTATATACTTTCACAGTTATTGCGATACCATATCATAACCGGCTAAGGTTGAGAGTCTCTCTTAACAACTCGTCGACAATATCCTTCATTCCTTGATTCGAGAATCCTCAGATTCCTCCGAAACCGGTCATCACTATTCCCTTAACATAGTATCTCTGCAAGAAGAGGAACAGTAGAATAACGGGCAGTATTTGAATAACCATTCCGGCCAGGACTAGATGCTGGTTTGCAAGACTACCAAATGAAAGATTAAGCTTCGCGATTCCAACGGGGATAGTTGTAAGTGAAGGGGTGAAAGAGGTAACGATCATCGGCCACAGGAAGTTGTTCCACTGAGCGACGAAAGTCAGTAGGACTAACGTGGCCATCGCAGGAAGAGAAAGTGGTACAACAATCTGCATGAAGATCCTTATCTGCGACGCACCATCCATCCTAGCACTTTCGATGAGTTCCGAGGGGATGTTCATGATGAACTGTCTCAGCAGAAATATGCCATATCCGCTGACAGCAAATGGCATGATCAATGCTAAATACGTATCAACCCAACCGATCTTAGTCAACAAGAAGAAATTTGGAATCAGAAATAGGAAATTCGGAAACATCATGGTCGCCAGTATGAACCTGAAAAGAACCTTCTTCCCGGTGAAATTCATTTTCGCAAAGACATAACCGCCGAGCGCGCTCGTGAAAGCGACCAACAAAGAGATGCTTGTGGCCACTATCACGCTGTTAAGAAGATATCGAAAGAAAGGCACCCTCTTGAGTACAGCCGCGTAGTTGCCCCATTGCGGAACTGTAGGCACCAATTTGGGCGGTACTGAGACAAATTCGCGAACAGTCATCAGAGAAGAAGATAGAAGCCATAGAAAAGGGTATACCATTATGAAACCCGCTGCAGCAATCAAAGCGTATTTTAATACTGCACTTATTCTCCTCTTCACTCGATTATGCATAGTAACTCTCCATTCCACCCTTCCTAAAGGATCTAAGGGCCAACAGAGTTGTGAAGAGAGAGATGACGAATAGTATTACTGAAGCTGCCAATGCTTTTCCCATCTGCATATATGAGAAGGCCGTGTTGTACATATATATCGACACCAATTGGGTGCTTGAAGATGGCGCAGCTCCTCCCATTATGTAGATCAGATCGAAGGTCTGCCAAGCGTTAATTAGACCTGTTACAAGTAAGAATAGAGTAGTCGGTTTCAGAAGCGGGAGAGTAATGCTTATAAAGGTCCTGAACTTCGACGAGCCATCAATCCTTGCTGCATCATAATACGAAGAAGGTATCGAGTCAAGCCCCGCTGTTAAGATAAGCATTGGAACTCCAAGGCCACTCCAGATAGCAACAATCATTATTGAAGGCAGAACAAGTTTCGGATCTGATAGCCAAGCTTTGCCGGGGATACCTAGCCAGCCCAAAGTATGGTTAATCACACCATAACTCGGGTTATAAAGATAACTCCAGATCTTTCCAACTGCGACTGCAGGTGTTATCATCGGAGCAAAGAAAACAAATCTCCACACTGCTGATCCCCTTACCTTGTAAAGTGCCATAGCGACGAATAGTGCAAGAATAACGCTCGCAAATGTGACAATAAGAGCAAAGACAACAGTATTCAAAAGGCCCGATCTGAACATCGGATCAGAGAATAGACTCAGGTAGTTGCTAAGGCCGACAAAGGGTGCTCCGATCGGTGAGACAAGCATATTCCAGTCTTTAAAAGAGATCAGAATTGAAAAGCCTACAGCAAAGCAGAAGAAGACTGCAAAAAACAGAAGTATTGGACTTAAGAACAGATACGCTGTAAGGTTTTCTTTGCCTTTTCTTGTCACACTAACACCTCCGCACAGATCAACGAAGAATAGAGGTGGGGGCTGGCCCCACCTCTACATTTCATCAGTTAGCAGAATGAAGGATGGAGTTTATTTTCGATGCAGCATCCTTCATAGCCTGCTCAGGAGTTTTCATGTAGTTCATTGCAGCTACTATTTCGTCCATAATCGTTTTCTTTATCTGATCTCCCTGGGTTACATTTGGTTCTGAAGTAGCTACATTAAGAAGTGATACATATTCTTGTAGATCTACTAGCTGGGATGTGAAGTATGCAAGATCACTTTCATTAGGCGGGATAACGCCGATAACCTGTGCGCCAAGTTCTCCGGCTCTAGTTACTTTCGGGGCAGCTTTGTATTGCAGAGCAAACCAGTCAAGGAATTTCCAAGCCTCTTCCTGGTGCTCAGAACCACTATGAACAGCGTAGAAGAACGTATAGGCCGAGGTTGCAGGTTTGTCCAGATAAGGGATAGGAGCAATACCGACAATGTCTTCGTACTCGTCTCCAAAAGCTTCCTTCAAATAGGAGACATACCATGGTGCTTTGATAACCATTGCAACATTCTTCTGGGTGAAATCGTAAAGACCACCTGCAGTATCCGTTACTCCTTCTTTGAAGAGATCAACAATAGCTTCCATAGCACGAATTGCGGCTTGGCTGTCCAGAAGTGATTTCGTTAAGTCGTCGTTGAACGGAGCTCCTCCAGCGCTGTAAAGAAGTGCAAAATACGGATGAACTATGTCACTTACAGAACTCTCCTCTAGCATTGGAAATGCGAAGCCGTATTGTGAGATGACTCCACGAGAATCCTTCTTTGTTAGTAGCTTTCCATATTCAACTAGTTCTTCCCATGTCTCCGGCGGCTCATACAGACCAACTTCTGCAAACAGTTGCTTGTTGTAGATTAGGGCATAAGTATTTACTTCTGCCGGAATTCCCATTATTGTGTCACTGATAGTTGCTCCCTGGACCGAAGTTAGTGAGAAATCCGACTTAACTCTTGATGCAATATGTTCAGGAGCAACAGCAAGTACTTGTGAGCCGACTAGTTGTACTCCCCAAAGAGAGTACAGGTTGTAGATGTCCGCCGCTCTGCCTGCCATGTGCCCTACGAGTATTTGTTGCAGATAGTTGCCAAAAGGAACTTCTCTAATCTCAATCTTAATACCGGGGTTTAGGGCTTCATATTCTTCCAGATAATGCTTTAGTCCAGGATAAAGAAGGTTTCCGCTTTTGTCAAATATCCCGTTCACACGAAAATCCGACCAGTGAGTCTGGAACACGAGGGTGGTCTGCGAGAACACAACGGACACAATCAAAACGAATAGAACGAAAATCGTTTTCTTCATACTCTCTCCTCCTTTGTAGACAGTCAACCTTCTGACGCCTACTACTCATTAAGTGAATGAGCAGAAATTCTCTTGTTATGTTCGTCGAATATCTCAAGATTATGACTAACTCCGTAACCCTCAACATTCGGAGAAACAAAGATTTTCAGGTCATACCCCCTTTCGTTGAGAATCTCCGCAGTCTCAGATATCATACACATAGTGATCACTACGGCTGCTACAGTTGAAATTGCCCCAACCTTCGCTCGAATTCCTTTCAGTTCAACAACAGCATCTTCAGGCGGGACACAGTTATCAATCAGTATATCTGCGATATCTATCAGCTTTCTTCCGGATGAATGAGTAGCCTTTGCAAGCTGCTGGTTCGATTCGGAAGTGACAGCTACGACATTTACCCCTCTACTCTTGCCAAATAAGGCTGCCTCAACTGGAGCAGCGTTCAATCCACCATGTGAGTAGATAACCATGACATCGCCCTTCTTCACGGGCTGATAACGCAGGAAGCCATCAACCACGAAATTCTCCTTGCGTTCTATTAGCAACAACCCTGGAGCACTCGAAGGGCCTGTGATGCTCCCCCACATCAGTCTTGGCTCCATCAGGGCATTCAGACCAAGAAAACTGCCATATCGCGGGAAAGCGTCCATTACCGGAATGACTGAGTGCCCACTACCAAAAAAATGAACAAACCCTCCTTCCAGAATAGAGTTCGCCATCATCTCAGCTGTTTCACCTATGGCTTTTCCTTGTTCCGATTCGATACTGTCTACCAGTTTCCTTACTGCAGAAAGATAAGCAGAAATAGCCATCAATATACCTCCTACGCAGTTTGTTTTCGTTGCATGAGTATTGTCGTTCCAAGAATCTGAGCATCCTCCCCGAGATTGCTTAGGAGAATTTGGGGGATAGGAACCATGGGGCTTTTGTGGCTTTCAATAGACCTTAGTGCTTCATTCTTCAAAGATCTCCATCGCCTTCCAATACTACCTGAAAGCACTATTCTCTCAGGATCAGTGCTGTTCAGAAAGCAAGAGATGAGCTTTCCGAGATACCTTCCTGCCCTGTTAACGACTTCAGCTGCTTTTGGAGCGCCTTGTTCTGCCAGAGTGAAGATCTCGTAAGCGGGGAGTTTCTCGCCCGTAAGCTCCTCATACTTCGATGTGATTCCAACGCCGCCGACCAGATATTCAATTCTCTCTTCATCGAATCTGAGCCAACCAGCGGAACCTGCAAGTCCGTTACTTCCCTCAATTACCATTCCATTTGACACAATTCCCATTCCTACTCCTGTTCCAATCGAGATATAGAGAAAATCCCTGACTCCTTTGGCTTTGCCAAATTCCATTTCGCCTATAGCTCCAGAGACCCTATCATTAGTAACGAACAAGTGGTTTTCATCCAAATCTAGTAGATCGAACGGACACACAAGTTCTGTACCGAAGAGATTAGGAATCCAGATTCTCTTGCTCTTGAGAAGATATCCTCCCGCAACAGAGAGACCGACCACGTCCGCCGTTTCCTCTCTACTGAGAAACTTGCGGCAGCTTTCTTTCAGTATTGCTCGAAAACCCCCAATATCGTCAGAATAGCTAATGCGCTCCTTAAAAACCACAGCCGGCGTTTCGTCTACAAGACATACTCTGGTATTGGTTCCTCCAATATCAATAACAAGTCTATTCAAAGAATCACTTCCTCAGATGGATTAGGACAGAGTACTTATCGCCTCTTATTATCGATTCAGTATATTCGATGGCTTTTCCGTCAGCTCCTCTGGAGATGCGTTCAACATAGAAGCCCGCATATGGAAACTCGACTTTGAGTAGTTTGCAGTCCGCTTCGCTGATAATTATCGCTGTGTAGGTTTCATCAGCAGATACGAATCTATACCCGTAATGATTTTCTACAAGCCCATAGAGGGATTCGGTAAGGTTTTTCTTAAGCAGGTCAGGGAAGAGTTTTTCTGGGCAGAAAAAGGTTTGAATTCCTAGTGGGCTCATGTCCATTAGGCGAAGTCGTTTGATCCTTATTACCTTTTCATCTGGAGTGAGGTCGAAAATCCGTGCAAACTTAGAACCCGAAGCTTCAACTCGAGAATCGAGAATCTCACTGCCGACCTTAGCCCCCCTAGCAGTAAGTTCCTGACTGAGACTAGTGAGTTTTCTGGGGCCCTGTCTAATTCTGGGATCCATGACATAGGTTCCTTTGCCTTGCCTCTTGAGAAGAAAGCCTTCAGACACCAGCTTTTCAACAGCCTGACGAACTACAGCAAGGCTCACCTCATACTTTTTGCAAAGCTCTTGCTGATTCGGAATCTTATCGCCTGCAGGCCACCTATCGGTAAGGATGTTGTTCCTGATTATCGTTGTAAGCTGTGAATGCAATGGTTCCGTAGAGAAAGCATCAATCCGTTCATCTTCACTCATCTTGATCACCACTCAACATTATCATTATAATGATTATAATGCCTAATGACTCTCAAGCAGTAACCGTTTCTCATCTACCTTAAATGTATCAACGACCATCACCGGCAAATAATGATGAATATCTTCCGATTTCGATGTTATTCAAGCTCATTCTTTTGGAACCTTTTCCTTTCTTGTCTCTTGAAGAGGTAATCAAGAAGATATTCACCCCTTAAACTTATTGAGAACTTGGAGGAGAAACAGGAAATGAGTATAGTAACGATGAGTATAAAGAAGAAGAATAGAAGCAATGCTTCTGAGAAAGATGGCACTTTCGGGAACTCCATTGTTTTAATTCATTAGCAGCTAGAAGAGTCAAGGTTCCTCGGCGTATTACTACTCCTCACTTCATCAAAAACCTTCTGCACTTTCTTCAGCCATTCCTTTCCGCCCCTCAGGTTAAGCCAGTCCCCTCTGAACTCTTCTGCAAGAGTCAGCGAATCGACTCTTTTCTGACTAGTGAGGTTGCCTCTTTCTGCTTTCTCGAAGTCCTTCTTATCGTTTCCTTCTTCCTCCAGAAGATACTTGATAAAGTCAGGGCAGTGGCGAAGAATGTTCAGAAGAATCTGTTCCGCTATGTCTAGCTCCCTGTAGGCATAGTTCTTCAGCGCCAATACTGCAAGAGCCTTCGGATGGCCACTGTGGTTCTTAAACTCCATTGTTTTGGCCAATTCATCGAACATTTTCAGTCTCCAGCACACAAGTAATTTGCTCGCCAAGAGGTAGCCGTAATCATCAGGGCCGAAAAGGGGAAAGACTTCTTCGATAACCCTCAGTGCTTCCCTGTAATCCTTCCGGTCGATCAAGCTATCGACATAATGTTCGATGACTTGCAGGAGTTCGGTGTTGGATGGGCTCTCTTCGTTCTCTATAAGTGATGCCCATTTATCCTTTTCAACGATATCGTGAAGCACGTTCAAAGCGAGCTCTCCCACACCGTGAAGGAGCTTCTTCAGTTCGTCAGTTTCTCTTGTGGAAAGGGAGAGAAGTGTATTCATGAATTCGAAGTTGAACCGGTACTTCTTGCAGTAAGCTACCATGGTATCGAATGCATGATCGATATCGTTCTGACTTATCGCTGAGTTTATCAGCGTATACATTGGCACTCTTGAATACTCAAGACTGCCGGTCTTCTCGAACAAAATGAAATTAGGTTCCTTAATCGATTTCAAGTTCGAAATTACACCATCAATTGCCGTTCTATTAGAATACTCGTCTGCCATATGTTCATAGATCACATCAAGATCACCGAAAGAATCCCGAAGAAGAGATAGGATCAAAGGCGGATCTGGTTTCTCATCTGTTATCTCAGAAAACTTCTTGCTGAAGAGCTCCTCGTCTTCAAAGTCGTATTTCATGCATAACAAGAGTCCCGATCGTACAACTGCGATTGTTGGCTCCAGTGTCTTCAGATATGCGACATACTCTCCCACACAATCAGTTGCCTCATCCTTGTCCAGGAGAGCGCTCGCAATAGCCATATTGGAGAACAGGGAAGCCTTCTTTTCTATCCCTTTCCAAATATTCTTCAGTCTATCGAAAAGTTTGCTGAAATCATTGCACACGACAACTTCGTAAAGAAAACCGTCTCTCGACTCGTAGCTGGAGGAATTCAACATAATACCGAGTTCAGAATCACTCATCGAAGCGAACATCTTATTGATAATCAGTTTTGCCCTTGCTTTTTCTTCCGTCTTTCCACCTGCTGCCATGCTAACCGGCGCCAACAAGATATCCCCAAACATAATGTGAGACAGGCTCTTTATGAACTCAGTCACCTGATCCAGATTCAGTTTTCGATTCCTTATCATAGCCAGAATCGGGAACTGCGAGCTCAAATAACTCTCAACCGACGGTAATCTAAGTCCTACTGACGAACCCATAGTATCGGGCATCGAGTATGATGCCAGTACAGAAGGAACAATCTTTCTCAGGTCTTCCTTTAAGGAGCCCTCGAACTGCTCAGCATCTAAGTTTTCGCAAATGAAAGTCGTCAATTCATTACCCCAAAGGTAAATAGGAATATAATGCTCACTATTCACGAAATGTCTGAAAAGCGAGAGATTCTCTCTTACAAGTCCTCTAGATTCTTCGCGGTCTTTCTCTTCGAATAGGGAAAAGAATCTCTTCTTCAAGTCTCTTTCTGATTGAAAACTCTCTTCTTGACCGGGTGAAGTTTCCTCTGCCTCATTCAGGGTGCGAAGAAGATCTTCGAGAAGGATCTTGGCTATCTGCTCCTTGACAACATGTGAAGTAGTCTTGTCTGAAAGCATAAGACCGGCAAGATAACCCCTGAAGAATCCGTTGCTCATTATCTTTTCCAGGGGCATGTCCAGAAAGAATCCATCCTTAAGTCCCTTCGCAAGCTCGATTGCTGTGCTTCTTTCAAAGAATGAGTCAAGCCCTTCGAGAGTACGATATTCAATATAGGAATTCCTGCTCATCTCCAGTGCCTCCGCCAGGAGGGTCACCTTTACTGTCTCTCTATCCATATACCACCTCTAGCATGTTTAGTAGAACATAATAAATTAATCATCGTACGTTTTCCAGCGTTATGCAAAGAGATGAAGAAATGTGAAAAAAAACAAATCGCTGGATTAATTGATCTACCCCAGCCCTGCTAAATCAACCTTCTCAGTTAAGCAGAGTCTATCCATGTATAGGAAAGCGCTTTTCTACCGACTAGAGATCACTGAAGTGAACAGTAGTTCTTATGCTCATATTGGGAGGAAGCTTCCTCCAGAGATCTCACGAATCTCTTTTTCGAGGGAACACTTCTTTTCAATCCATTGGATATTGATCTTCAGCCCTCGGATGATTCCTCCGCCTCTCAAGCTCTTAGAATTTGTTTGCTGCAGAATATAAGTACCGGTAATTGCAGAGAGTGAATCCCTGAAATTGCAGAGGAGAATTCCCTGTTAATGCAAGAGCCATTGCAACTTCCCCCGGAATTACCTACCCTTGTAGTTAGGACACTATGAGGGGAGGAACAAAGGAGGAAAGCGTTTACTCCCATAGGGAGGTTGTTCTAGGGAGTCCCATTTTCATTGGGAATCGGAACAGTTGTGGTGTAGGCTCTAGTTAGCCGGATAGTCTCTCGAAACGTTATTGCTCCATGCGTGGGCAGTTATCATAAGGAGGGCTTATTCAGGAAGCTATCAACCGAATCCTCAATAAGTATCTCATCGAAAAGCACAAAGAGTTTGCACAGAACAAGCTTGCACACTTTCTGAGAAGTGATGTAAGCGCCATGGTTCAGGAAATGGTGGACTCGGAGTACCCTGATAGGTTCAAGGTATCTGCGTCCCCCGGACAGGGGCAGTGGGCAGAGATTCCCTGGATAGGTGTTTTCGACAAAGACATAACAGAATCTCCTACACAGGGTTATTTCGTGATGTACATTTTTACTGCAGACATGTCGGCCGTCTATCTCTCGCTGAATCAAGGCTGGTTATTCTTTAAGGAAACGTTCGGCGCAGAGGCAAAGCAAAAGATTTCTATAGCAGCGGAAGCCTATAGAAAAGTGCTGGGGCAGGAAGAGAGCTTCGACTACGATAGCATAACCCTGGGAACAGATAGAGAACTGGGAGTCGCTTACGAGTTGGGTCACATTTACGGAAAGAAGTATGAGAAGGGAATGGTACCAGGAGATGAAACACTTAAGAGAGACTTGCTGGGAATGATTGCTCTCTACGAGAGACTCAAAGGAGTAATCGGCACTGAATTCCCGGAGGAGCGGATCAAGAAGATTATCTTCGAACACGAGAGCGCTTCACAAGCATCGAATGATGCCAATATGACCGATGTGAAGAGAAGTGAAGATGAGTCTTAATATGCCCCCAAAAGTGAGACAAGTATAAAGAGAAAGTGTTGCATAAAGAGTGTCTCAATAGTGATGATTCACGCTGCCGATCTTGTTCTCTTCAGGCTCGCCCACGCTCACGATCACATCGAAACCGCTTTTTCGCGTTCCTTCGACTAAGCTCGAATGAACGGCGAGAGTGCCATCGTCCTCTACCGCCGATTTCATTTCCTTCTCAAAGATAATGTATGAGTAGCACGAAAACAATCTGGTCCCAAGTTGTCACTCGAAGGATTGTTCATCACTTGGCCTTTGAGAGCGTGCTTTATACTGATCAGAGTTTCCTGACCTCGTATTCCCTGAGGGTATGCTCCTTCCCGTTTAGTTTTATCATTGTAACGTGCGAAAAGGGATTCAAAAGAATTGTCTGCGATCCATCCTTAATGATCCTCCCCGATTGCTCCACTCTCTTCTCCACCCCTGCTTCGACAAGCAGTCTTTCAAGAAACCCGGTGTCCGGGATAGAGCTTAAGTAGTACTTGTTTTCACGCTTTATTAGTGCTGAACTGCCCTTATATGGGCCGTCCAAGTAAACTCCCAGTATCTCGCAGTCATTCGCAGGGAGGATTCTTTCAGCAACAAAAGAGCAGGAGAAAATCTGGCCAGCGAAAGATATGCTCACAGTCTCTTCTATACCACCTGCATCAATGACCCTTATACCAATAAGTTCGTTAAGAAAGCTGTCTTTGCTTTTCTTTATGAAGTTGTGACAATCTTTTTGGTCACTCATAGCCGTGAAGAAGACTCTCCCCTTGAATACCTTCAGTTGGTCGACAAAACTGCTTTCAAGCTTGAAACTCGAAGGAACGAAAGCAAATGAATACCCGTCCAAAGAGTCACCTGGAAAAACGAAATCAACGTTGTAACCGAGACTCCTGATTGCCTTGTAAACTGGCAAAATCGCATCGAGTAAGAGATCAAATCTATTGTTAAGATTGTCTGTCTCGTTTATCCAGAAATTCTCATAATCAATATAAACAGCCGCTTCTCTCTGCGGAACGACCACGCTCCAATCTGCCAGTCCGGCTATTACTTCTGAAAAGGCTTTTGCGCGTTCAGTTGGATCGCCGTCATAGTCGATTAGGCCTGTGTGAAACTGCTCCGAACCGAACGGCAATTGCCTGAACCTGAAAATCAGTGAACCAAATGCTCCATGGGCGAAAGACTGCTTCACCCAAAAAGAAAGCTGATCAGCACTGTGCCAAGTGTTCACTGAACGCCAGTTTACCCTTCCGGGTTGCTGCTCCATTACGAGAAAAGGCTTCTTTTTGAGAGAACGCATTAGGTCATGGTTAAGCGCCTGAAGATCCGGATCATAATCCTCCGCTATGTAATTGTCCCAAGATACGAAGTCGATGGAGTCTGAAAGCTTCTTATAGTCGATCTCTGTGAAATTGACCATAAGATTGTGAGTTATTGGCGCCTCGCTTTTTGGCTCAATGATCTCTCTCTGCAGATTATGATAATCAATCGCAGAGTCAGAAGAAAACCGCCTATAATCTAGTACCAACGAGGGATTTGGAGATGTAAGGGTTCTTCTGGGAGGGTCTATCTCTTCCCATTTATTGAATGTCTGACTCCAGAAGACTGTCCCCCAGGCTCTGTTGAGGTTCTCGATGGAACCATACTTTCTCTTAAGCCAATGTCTGAATGAAGTGGCACAGTTCTCGCAGAAGCAGACCGTGGAATTATGACATCCGTATTCGTTATCGATTTGCCATGCGACTATCCTGGGGTCTCTACCAAAGTGGTCTGCAAAAGCCTCAACAATCCTTGCCGTTTCCTTGCGATAGATAGTCGAGTTGAAACAGTAATGCCTGCGACTGCCGCTGGCGATCAACAATCCGTTGACATCCCTCTGAAGTATCTCGGGAAACTCCTTTATCAGCCAGGGTGGAGGCGTGCAGGTGGGAGTCCCCATTATAACTTTTATCCCTTCTGAATCGAGAAGATCAATAACTTCGTCAAGGACAGAAAAGTCTATTTTGCCTCGTTCCCTTTCGATTATGCTCCAGGAGAACTCTCCTATGCGTACCACGTTCATTCCCATTTCCCTCATCACTTTGACATCTTCTTTCCAGCGCTCGCGAGGCCAGTGCTCTGGATAATAAGCCGCTCCAAACCATTTCATCCTTTAACACTCCCAACTGTAAGTCCTTCTATGAAGTACCTCTGGAAAAGAAGAAAAACTACCAGAGGAACAACTGCTGCAATTATAGACCCTGCAGCCATCACATTCCAGCTCGTAACCCACTGACCTTGAAGATTGACAAGGCCCAAGGTTACAGGCTTAAACCTATCGCTTTGTATAAGTATCAGAGACCAAAGATAATCGTTCCAGATCCATGTAAACTCGAGAATCCCCAGAGCTGCCATAGCAGGTACCACGAGAGGCAAGACAATTCTTCTGTAGATCAAGAAGTGACCCGCTCCGTCAATCATCGCGGCGTCGAATATGCTTTCAGGTATTGTCTTCATGAAGTTTCTCAGGAAGAACGTGCAGAACCCAAGCTGGAACGCAATATGAAAGAGAATTACACCGATATAGCTATCGTAGATTCCGAAAGACATCGACATACGATATACGGGTATCAAAAGCATCTGAAAAGGAATCAACATACCGCCGACAAAGATCATCAAGATAGTTTTGGAAAGCTTGAAATCGTACCATGCCAGCGCGAATGCGCCCAGACTAGAAAGGAATAGAGCGCCAAGAACGGAAGGTACGGTAATTATGAATGTATTCACGAAATACCTACCCATATTCGCGTCATTCCAGGCAGTTGCATAGTTCTCAAGTCGAACTTCTTTTGGCGGTTCCCACCATCTTCTTCCTAACATGAGTTCATCCATGCTTTTCAAAGAAGTAAAAGCAGTTATGACAAAAGGCATTAGCCAGACAAGAACGAGGAGGGTGGCAAATATGTAGAAAAGGGTCCTCTTCATTCGTTTTCGACCTCCCTTTTCAACACGTTCCGCATATAAACCACTATGAACACCAGGGTGATAAGGAACTGGACAGTAGCAATAGATGATCCATAGCCCATCCTGTAATTGTTGAATGTCTTAATATACATGTAATTTGCCATGACAGACGATGAATAGAAGGGTCCTCCACGAGTCAGAACATAGACGATATCGAAGGCCCTGAGCGAATCGATAACGCTTACTGTGACAGCCACTATGGTTGCAGGCTTAAGCATCGGAAGCACGACGTTCCAGAATCTCTTCCAAGGACCAGCGCCATCGACCGTGGCAGCTTCGACCAGTTCCTTCGGAACACCCTTAAGCCCGGCAAGAAAGAGAACCATAGCATAAGAAATCTGCCTCCAAGACGCTGCCATTATCAATGAGTAAGTTACTATGGAGGGATTGCTCAACCATGAAACACCTTTGAATCCGAGCAAGGCCAAAAAACTGTTCAAAACGCCGCTTCTTGGTTCGAGAATCCAGGACCAGATTTGTCCAATCACAACGAACGAAAGTGTCATAGGGAGGTAGATCAGTGTCTTGTACACCTTATTTCCTCTAAAGCCTTGGTCGAGCAAAAGAGCAATTCCGAGCCCGGCAGGTACGCATATCAAAGCAAATCCAATCAGCCACTTAATGTTGTTTACTAGGGAAACAATGAAATACGGGTCCCTGAACAACTCTCTGAAGTTGTCCAGGCCAATGATTTCCATAGACATTGAGACCCCGTCCCAGTTGGTAAAACTGAGAAGTAGCGTACTGATCAAGGGATAAATGACCCATATAGAATACATTGTGAGAGGAAGGGCTAAAAAAGCCCAAGGAACCCATCTTCTGCTTTTCATTGTTTCCTCCAAACCAAGGTAATCATTGCTCATATCTTTCTCTTGAAGCCTATTATCTAACTTACGATTTCCATGCGTGTCCTCTCTGTTTCAAGACCCTACTTTCCATGTTCCCCCCCGCAACTGACTCCTGTCTGCTTGCGTGACTGTGCAGGTAAGCAGAGAGAAGTGCTCAGAGAAACACGTAGATGTCTTGAAGTCAAGATCTAGTAACTTTTCTGATCTCTTGACAGTAGCTAAGTCGTTTTCACAAGCTCCACTGTCCGCTAGCCCTAAGTACAGATCAAGACAACACTATCTGATACAACTGACAGCATGCGATAAACATGTCAGTCTTCAAGAACGATGACGTACTTCCTGACTTATCGTAAATAATAAGGACATGAAGGGCGGCTCTTCACAAACCGCCCTTCATGTAATTCTTACTTGTAGATTCTGTTTCGTTCGTTTTCGAGATTCTTCAGGATTGTGTCGAGTCTGGAAGGGAAGGTCATGAACTCAACAAAGCCATTCATTCCGGCATTAGCCATCTCTGGATCGGTATCTCGATCATAGAACTGCATTACTCCATCAGATGAAAGTATCATTTCCAGGCCTTTCTTGGAATGGTCGTCCGGCGCAGGAACATGCTTGTTTGCAGCCAGTCTTCCCAGTTCTGTAGCAAAGTATTCTTGCGCTTCCTTCGAAGCTATGAATTTGAGGAATGTCTTTCCTGCTTCTTTGTTTTTGGCATTGGCTGGCATCATGAAGCCATCGATTGGTGTATCCTCAAACAAGCCGATATTTCCGTCAATTACAGGGAACCTGAAGAAGTCAAGATCCTCCTTCACGCCGGCTGGAGCTACATCCTTTATGAACTGTCCCATCAGATACATACCTGCTTCACCCGTGAAAAGATAGTTGGCAGCTTCCTGCCATGTGTAGGACGTTGCATCCTTTATGAAATACCCATTATCTACAAGCTGTTTCCAGTATGCAAAAACCGCCTTCATTCCGTCATCCGTATATGGGATTTCTCCATTTGTGAGCTTAAGTGCGTACTCGATTCCGTTTACTCTCATGTTTAGATAATCAAAGACCCCTGCTGCAGTCCAGAGATACTTTGTTCCTATAGTTATCGGGATCATGTTGTTTGTCTTGAGAGTCTCGCAAACGTCAAGGAATTGTTTCCAAGTGACAGGTACGGTAATCCCAAGTTCTTCGAAAACAGATTTCCTATAATACACACCCCACCAGTACCACGATTGCGGCAGAAAGTAGATCTTGTCTTCGTAGCTGGAAGCGCTCACAAATGCCCTTGGAAAATCTGCTTCAAAGCCATCTTCAAAGATATCACCAATTGGTTCGAGGAGATCCTTGCTGGCGAAGTACCTCATTCTCTCACCTGCAAACCAAGTGACAACGTCTGGTGGATTGGATGAAGTAAGCCACGTTCTGAGGAGAACTTTGAAGTCTTCATGAGCAAATGTGTTAACAGTCACATCATAGTCTGGGTACATAGACTCAAACTGTTCTACCAGTTCCTCAAATACCCTCTTCGGTTCCGGGTCTGACATGTAGGAATTAACAACAAGTTTCTGGACTCCCAAACCAACCAAAGCAATTGAAACAAAAAGAACAGCCAATAAGACCCTTTTCATTTCGCCACCTCCTATTTATGCGCTCTTGCGCAGTATGAATTCCGGGGTGAAAACCCTTTTTCTAACATCTTCACTCAATATTGTTTTAAAGGCTTCCTCCACCATGCTGCGAATCGGAATTCTTAAAGTTGTTATGCCTGCTATTTCTGCCATATACACATCGTCATATCCAATTACTTTGACGTCTTTTCCGACTTCAGCTCCTCTTTCCTCTATAGCCCTAATGACACCCATTGCCATCATGTCGTTGTAGCAGAAAAAAGCTTCGGGAAGCTTGGGCAGTTCCTTCACTGTTCCGTAAGAAGCTTTCCAATCAACTTCACGATACAACACTCTCTCTTGTCGTACGTCTCCAAAGCCCTTCAAAAAACCCTCCATTCTGCCTCTAGTAGTGAACTTTCTCGGATTCCCCATAATCAACACGACATCACTGATTCCGACACTCCTAAGATGGGAGCCCGCCTTTGCAGCACCGGCGATCTCATCGATAGAGACCTCGGAAATCAAATTATGCTCAAAATGAACTCCAAAGGACACCACATCAGTTCCCGAACTGATTACATCTACAAGATGAGAACTCTCATATCCTTCAGGAGCAACTACAATGGCGTCAACCTTGATATCGAGTAGAGACTTCAATGCCTTCTTCTCCTGGTCAAGTCTCTTGCTCGTGTCCGACACAATGACTGCCATGTTATTCTCTTCTGCAAGGTCCTCGAGGTCCCCAACTACCTGCGAATAAAAGGGGTTTCTAATATCGGAGACCACAATCCCGATTCTCCCAGTCTTTCCACCCCTGAGAATTCGCGCATCTTTGTGAGGCTCGTACCCAAGCTCCTGTATTGCACTTAGTACTTTGCACTTTGTTTCATCGCTCACTGAATCCCTGGAGTTAATCACTCTAGATACAGTCATCATTGATGTGCCCGCCTTCTGTGCTACTTCTCGTAAGGTGGCTCTCTTCACTACTTATCCCCCTTTATCGTGTTAACGTTAACAGTTAACGTTAACATTATACATTCTGTAATCCAACTCGAAAAACGTGGAAATCTCTCCTCAAAACCAAAGAGGGGCACTCTAGATCGAATATCTGCAAAATGCTCAGTTAGACGCAAAAGAGCGATGCAGGGTTAAGCGAGCAAGAGGTGAGTCAAATTCTTGCGCAGTTACCATAACTAGGTTTCATATGCAGAGAGAAGCTCACCTTAAGAGAAAAAGAGAGCGAAGATGTCGCTTGGCGTGAATCCAACGAAACATAAATACTACCTACTTCTTTTATTCGAAGCGACACACTGTACTATGAAAGATATGTTCTTCTCTGGTCACTGAACGCTGTGAGATGCTCTTCTCTGTTGACCGTCCCAGATCATAAACCCGTTCACCGAAATGATCAATCGAGAAAGACCACTGTCGAGAGGATCGCTTCGCTTGCGAGAAGACGAGAAGCGAAAATAGGGACTGACAGGTTCCTTATGTCTGTCCCATTTTTCGCGGGAAGAACAGTTGTTTTAGCTTTTGCTTTTATAAC
>NZ_DJGL01000011.1:0-575 GCF_002432735.1 Mesotoga sp. UBA5847
CACCGAAGGTGGCATCACTTCTTCAAAGGTTTCTCGGCGATGTTGTAACTCTTTTATGTTCGAATTTGTTTCACGACCAACATTTGATATAATTCATTTCGGTGGGTAAGAAAACGATTGATTATCCACTAATGTACGTATTCGTGGGGTGAAAGGGTTATGAACTTGATTCCAAGAAGAAGATCACAGTTGAAAAACCTGAAGCAGTCATTCCTTGTATTTACCGCTGGCATGGCAATTGCAAGCGTTTATTTGACCTACTGCGTGTTAACAAAAGGCGAAGTTCTTCAAGCAAATCCGAAATTGTGGATCGTAGTAATCGGCATCTACATTCTTACAATCCTTAGTGCAATATACTACACAATACTCGAAAGAACCTACAAGAAACGCAGACGAACGGATTGGTAAACAACCCCGTTGCTGGTTGTTCGCTAGCGAAAAGCGACGGGCGGGCAAATTGGCTTGAAGGTTTTTGCAGTCTTTTCTCGCGAGCCGCTGTTTTACAAGCGAAGTGGTTCTCACTCGTTCTTGATCTTTGCCCGCGAAGGGGAACGGCCTTTGCTCTTAATACACCC
>NZ_DJGL01000011.1:693-2545 GCF_002432735.1 Mesotoga sp. UBA5847
GCGACCTGGCGTGGTCTTTGCCAGCCTTGCGTCCCGGCACGATCTTTGCCGGCATTGCTCCGCCGATGTTCGTCGGCGCCTTGCGTCTAATCAATTAGCATCACTTCCTGCGCAGCAGCATCACGTCATGAATTGATCGCCGACGCCCTTCTCCGCCGTTTGCACTAAGGCTTTCTGCTATAATACAAGCAGTTGGCTACAAGGGGGTGAGCTAGTTGGAAGGCGCCATAAAAAGACTCACACTCACCAATTTCACGGCATTTCGAAAACTTGATCTGGAGTGCTCGCCTGGAATAAACATCTTAATTGGATCCAACGCAACAGGCAAAACTCATATCTTGAAGTGCATCTATGCGTCTTGCGATATTACACGAACCAAAGAGGACTTTGCAAGCAAACTTCTGAGGGTCTTCCTGCCTTACGGAATGAAACTTGGTAGACTGGTGAGAAGGCAGCAGAGAAGCAGCCGCGCATCAATTGTTGTGGAAAACATGAAAGAGAACAAGATTGAGCTTTCCTTTTCTAACCACGTCAAAAGCTCTTCGTCGGCTAGTGTGAAGGGGCAGGAAAAGTGGTTGAAGACGCCCATTGAATGTGCATACATCCCGGTAAAAGAGATGCTTGCGCACGCACCGGGTTTTAGATCACTGTATAACAGCAGAGAGATTCATTTTGAAGAAATCTATCCAGATATCATCGACAGAGCTTACAAGCCTATTTTGCGAGGGCGCGTCGATCAAGATCGACAACAGATTCTGACTTTGCTTCAGGACTGTATGGATGGAAGAGTGACGGTGAAGGACGAGGAGTTCTTCCTGAAGAACACACAAGGAAACCTAGAGTTCTCTCTGCTTGCTGAAGGCTTGAGAAAGTTAGCGCTTCTGTGGCTCTTGATCCAGAATGGTACTTTGCTGGAAGGCTCCATTCTCTTCTGGGATGAACCAGAGAGCAACTTGAATCCAGAAATGATAGCTTCAGTTGTGGGAATTCTGCTGAGACTCCAAAGACTAGGAGTGCAAATATTTCTCGCTACCCATGACTATGTAGTGCTGAAGCAGTTCGATCTTCAAGCCGAAGAGGAAGACAGGATCAGATACCACTCCTTGAAAAGAAAAGAGACAAAGGAGATAGTTTGCGAGAGTGAAGATAGTTACGATAAATTAAGTTCGAATTCAATATTGGCAACATATGAGAAGATGTATCACGAACAGATTATGAAGACAATGGGTGTTCAAATTGACTCGATACCTTGAAGGCGGTTATGAATTTGACTTCGGAGCAGTCCAAGTAGAAAAACTGGATAGTGAGGGGCGATCTCTGCCTATTGGTATGTCATTCGTTGATTTCGTAGTCTACGAAGAATCTAGGACGATTCTCATCGAGGTCAAAGACCCATCCCAGAAGGGAGCAACGGCCAAAGAGAGAGAGGAATTCCTCAGACAGATTCGGCAAAACACACTCATAAACGAGTCGCTGGTCCCAAAAGGAAGAGATTCCTACACCTATCTTCATCTTATGAACCAAATCCGGAGAAGATTGTTATATATAGTCATTCTTGGAATGGAGAAATATGATGAAAGTTTTGATTCTGCGCTCATCTTAGGGTTTCAGGATCGTCTAGGACAGAGATTGAACAAAGAAACGGAAGTCCCGTGGAAAATCAAGTACATTGATGACGTACTTGTGCTGACAACAGAAAAATGGAGTGAGGTCTTCCCAAACTATAAAATAAGTAGGCCGGGAAATAAGCCTACATGAGAAACATTTCGCTACGAGAGACTACTGAGCATAGCCGTGAACCGGAAGATCCAGTTTTCGCGGGACGACAGAAGAACCGCTGAACGCTTTAAAA
>NZ_DJGL01000034.1:0-5138 GCF_002432735.1 Mesotoga sp. UBA5847
GCACACTGCAACTTGGAACTGATATTTTGCTTTTTCCAACCTCCCTCCTACCCGCAACCACGGTCTTACCCTCATTCATCCTTATTCGGCAGCACTTTTGCCAGGTTCGGGATAATGCCGATGGAAACCTTCTCTCCCTCGGGATAAATTTTCTTTTCGGCGGGGTTGTCTATCTGCACCAGGAGTTCTCCGTGCTCGGTTGCCACATATGATTCGAGGCTTCCACCGAGATATATGTTTGTCGTTACCTGGCCTTCAATCATTCCCTCTCCGGGATCAACGAGTTTGAGAGACTCGGGTCTGGCCATAATCACGGCGGCTTCTCCAGGTGATAATTCCGGCGAGAACTTGCCAACCTCCACTGTTTTGTCTTCAAACTTTGCTTTGCAGGTTCCATTCATCTCGAGAACCTCCACCGGTAAGAAGGCTACTTTTCCTACAAACCCCGCAACGAACTTTGAGTTTGGATCCTCATAGAGCACGTTCGGTGAGCCTATCTGCCTTATGAAACCGTTCTTCATCACGATTATCCTGTCCGAGAGACTCATTGCTTCGACCCTGTCGTGAGTCACGTATATCGTGGTGATTCCAAGCGTCTTCTGAATCCGCTTTATCTCGACTCGCATCTGTTCCCTCAACAGGGCGTCCAGATTTGAAAGAGGCTCGTCTAGAAGCAGTACGGAAGGCTCCACGATCAGGCTTCTCGCAAGGGCGACACGCTGCTGTTGGCCGCCGGAGAGTTTCGAAGGAGCCCTCTGGGCCAGATCCTTCAAGCCGACCAGATCGAGAGTGCTCATTACTTTGTCCTTTATTTGCTTTGTGGGAAGCTTTCTCAGTTTCAGGCCGTAAGCAACGTTGTCAAAGACGTTCATGTGCGGAAAAAGCCCGTAACTCTGAAATACTGTAGCAGTATCTCTTTTGTTGGGCGGCAGAAACGTGATGTCTTCATTCCCCAGAAAGATCTTTCCCTTTGTGGGCAGTTCGAATCCACCGATCATCCTGAGCGTCGTCGTCTTCCCGCAACCAGAAGGACCCAGCAGAGTGATTAATTCACCGGGTTCTATATCAAAGTTGGCATTGTTAACGGCTATAACATCTGCCTTCCCTTTGACATCTTTGAAGACCTTGGTGACGTTTTCGATCCTAACTGAGACAGAAGTCTTTGACATCCAACCACCTCGCAAACCAATTATCAGTTTAGAGTTACGTTCTTTTCCATGTACTCGTTCTTTCGCACAAGAAGTCTCATCAGTCCGAACGCTCCGAAGACGATGATAATCAATACGGTGGAAAGAACGCTAGCCAGTCCGAATCTTATCGATTCTGAGAAGTTATATATGAGAACCGTCATGTGGTACCACTTAGCGGATATCAGGAATATGATCGCACTGACGGCAGTCATCGATCGGACAAAAGTGTATGACATCCCGGAAATGAATGCCGGACGTATCAGAGGCAAGACGATCGTCCTGAAGACCGTAGTCGAATCCGCGCCAAGATCCTGCGCGGCCTCCTCTATAGCGGGATCTATCTGCCTGAGAGTGGCCACTCCTCCTTCGACACCGACGGGCAGCTCCCTTATTATGTAGTTGATAACGATAATTGCCCCAGTTCCAACGAGAATCAACGGGGGTTTGTTGAAGGCAAGCACATATGAGATACCGATCAGCGTCCCCGGTATGGCGAACGGTGCGAGAATCAACCCCTCAAGAACCCTCTTCCCCACAAACTTCTTCCTGACGATTACCAGCGCAGCCATCATCGCTATCAGTCCGGCGAATGGTGTGGCGATTGCCGACAGGGTGAAGGTGTCTACAATCGCGTCCCTTCCTCTCTGCAGCGCTTCCGTTATGTTCTTCAGAGTGAAAGAGTAGTCTATACCCCAGTTGGCTACGAAGCAGCCGGCCACTATCGTTCCATACAGTCCGAGGATAAAGACGATGATGAGAACGATAAACGTTATGAGGCCGAATTTTACAGGCTTTGAAACTAGATCGCTCAGTCTCGAAGAGGGCTTTCCGGTTACAGTTACGTATGATTTCCTGCTTACCCAGAATCTTTGAACTAGGAAGGCCGTTAGTGTAGGCATAAGCAGCAGTATGGAAAGAGCCGCACCATGGCCCAGCCTGTTTCTTCCTGTGACTTCAATGTATGCCTCTACCGAGAGCACCCTGTAAGATCCCGCCAGGAGCAGTGGGTTTGCAAAGTCAGCGAGGGAGTTGGTGAAAACGAGCAGCCAGGAACTGAGAACACCGGGAATAGCCAAAGGGAAGGTGACCTTCGAGAAGGTCTTCCATCTGCTACCGTTAAGGTCGAGAGAAGCCTCCTCGAGTGTAGAGTCGATTGCCTGTAGAACTCCCGAAAGAGTGAGGAAGGCAATCGGGAACATGCCGATAGTCTGTACGGCTGTAAGGCCGCCAAGTCCGTATATGGTAAAGTCTTTCAGCCCGAGTATTTGCTTTGTTATCAGTCCGTTGCTTCCAAAGAGCAAAATCAGTGACAAAGACAGGGAAAATGGCGGAGAGATTACGGGCAGAAGCCCCATAGTGCTCAGGAACTTCTTTCCTCTTATGGCCGTTCTGTTTATGACAAAAGCGAAGATGAACCCAATAATCGTGGAGAATGTAGCCGTGAGGATGCCAAGTCTTACGCTCCCCCACAGCGCACCAAGATACTGTCTGGAAGAGAGAATTGTGACCCAAGTACGCATCGAGAATTTGCCGTCGGCCAGAAAGGTCAATCTGATAGCCTCAAACAGAGGATAGGCTACGAATACTCCGACCATCAAGAAAAGGCCGAGAATAACATATCCTATTACGGGATCTCTGAAGAATTTCGAGATGAAATAAATGATAACGAAGACAGCGAATGCGGCTATCATAAATAAGTTTAGTAGATTTGCGTAATTCTCCCCAGCCTCTGCAGACATCAGAAATAGCAGAAAGCCCGTAACGTCGTAACGAGTTTCGTCTATCAGTGGTGCAAACACCAGCGTAACACTCTTTCCTTCGAATGAATACTTGAGGGAAGAGTAGTAGTTCTCAAGATAGTAGACGCTTTCAAGTCCCTTGTCGAAGTCCTCCGAACTGTAATTCGATTCATAGAAGCTTCTCAGTTGTTCGTTCGGGGTCAAGATCTGCAGTTCATCCCAGCCGGGTACTCCGTGAACATAGATTATTTCCGCTTCGTCGAACTCCTTGCTTACTGCGGTAATCCAGTCCTCGGCAAGTTCCCTGTCTCTTGGTGCCGATTCGGCAAGAACCGTAACCAGCTGCCTTTGGTTGTCTCTAACAACCTTAAAGAAAGAGTCTTTCAATGTATCGAAGATCCAGAAAAGGGCGACAAAGACTAAAACACTAATCAACGCGAACGATAAGAGTTTTCTCCAGGAATACAATCCGATCACACCCCAAGAGTAACCTTGATTGGTGAAGCCAAAGTGAAGAAGAGCAGGAGACTAGCTCCTGCTCTGATCAACCAATTATTCTACCCCGCCGCCTATTTCTTCCGTCCAGCGATCGAGCAGTCTTTCTTTGTTCTCAGCATCCCAGACATAATCCTGGTGAACTGTCTTGATTTCTTCCATGCTGAAAGAGAGCGGATGCTTCGGAGCGATCCTTGAAACTGGTATAACGTACCAGCCTGCAATGATTGCCTGTGCCTCTTCGGTCAGTATCCAGTCATACAACTTCTTCGCATTGACAGGATCCGGTCCGCCCTTGATCAAAGACATCGAAGCGATCTCGAAGCCTGTACCTTCTTCGGGAACGGTTATAGTAATGTCGGCACCTTCGGCCTTCAGCTTGACCATGTCATGGGCATAACCTATTGCGAAGGGTATCTCTCCAATCGCAACGCTCTTTCCTCCTGCCGAACCGGATCTCGTGTACATCTCGATGCTTCTGTCCAGTTTCTTCAGATAGAGGAAGGCGAGGTCCTCGTCCCCTCCGAAAAGAGAAATCATACACGTAATAAGGTTGTAGGCCGTCCCAGAAGTATTTGGATTCGCTACCCTTACGAGATTCTCATATTTGGAATCTAGTATGTCGAACCAGCCCTTCGGTGGTTCAAGTCCTAGCTCAGCTGCACGACCATTGTGAGTGGCGAATGCCAGAGGTCCAAGGTAGAGACCTATCCAATAGCCTTCGGGATCCTTGTATTGCTCGGGAGTATTTGCGGCCGCCCGAGAGAAATAAGGGGTTGTGAGACCCTTCAGCTTTGCACTGATATGATTCAGTCCCACTCCTCCAACCCATATCGAGGCTTGAGGATTCAGCTTTTCAGCCTCCATCCTTGCTTCGGCCTCTCCACCGGAGAGCCTCACCCAGTCAACCCTGATACCGGTGACTTCTTCATACTTGTCGAAAAGCTCTTTTGCCGCAAGCTCTTCAAGAGTCGTGTAAACGGTGAAAGAATCGGCGGCGAGAAGGGTTACGGAAAAGGCAACACAGATGACAGTAATCAAAACCAGAAATCTTCTCATTCAAAGAAACCTCCTTGAAAGATGTGTGATTTTGGAGAACAGTTGTCATTGTTGCGTTAGATTAAGGTAGGATGAATTATGTGACTTGTGGTGATTATACCATTGAGAAGACTGAAAACTAACGCACACGCACACAGATTTTTTCATTTTCGTGGAGAAAGGCAGCCAGTCTGTGAGCCGGGTTATAGAGTTCGGTTCGGTAAGAGCGGGTGAAGCAGATTGTGGGGATACTCAGGTTTTAAATTGTCCGTCCCCTACGAAAACCTCGCAGCTTGCCATTCTGAAACAGGAGCCGCCCTTGGAAAGATCCGCTGTACGCTGAAAGATCAGTTGCAAGTTCTCAGTTCCAAGTTGCAAGCTGAATAAGAACCGGTTATCCGTTCTCGGTTCACCGTTCTCCGACAAGAGAGCAAGACCAGTTGCAAGTGCCAAGATGCAAGTTGCAAGCCCTAAAGTGAAGAAACGTCAAATGCTGTCATTCCGACAAAGCTCCTGGTCGGAATTCTGATGCTCTTGCTTCATTGCCCTAACCAAAAACGAAGAACAGATCCTCGCTATGGAACTAAGAACAGTTTTCTTCGGTGAACGGAGAACCATTCAACGGTGATCCGGTTTAACTCGCTCTTTCCAACCGGTGAGTAGCCCGGGGGGATTT
>NZ_DJGL01000105.1:0-445 GCF_002432735.1 Mesotoga sp. UBA5847
CAACCATTGGGGGTCGAAGGGCCTTGCAGTGGTCGGTGGTAGCAGGTAGGGGGTCGGAAGAGCGGAATAAGACGCAAGGCGCCGAAGAGCATCGGCGGACGCAAGGCTGGCGAATACCACGCCAGGTCGCAATGCCCGCTTCGCGGGGAAGCAATTCTGAAAATCCCACTGAGGCCGATTCTTTGAAGTGCTCAGCTTGCAGCGTTCCCTAACAAGCGGATCTCTGGCCGTCAACGATTGGCCTTTCTCAGACAGATGGAGAAACCGTATCGAGAGAACGAGAAGACACTTTGCACTTGAGATGAAGCTTCGCTTCGAGAAAGGCTGCATTCGAGACTGCCATGAGTAGCGAGAAAAGCAGATCTGAATGTTGTCACTGCAGGATGACAGACAAAAGAAGCGAAAAATGCGGTTGGGCCGAGAGCTCTTCATTACCCATAAGTTA
>NZ_DJGL01000105.1:545-727 GCF_002432735.1 Mesotoga sp. UBA5847
CCACGAAGTGGCGGAGGGTGTTGGTCTTTGAGAACTGGAAAAGCCGCTGTCCTGGAATAATCCTAAGAGAGCGGTTGTTGGTTCTTGGTAGAACATATTGCACAGACAGACCAATCACGTAAAGAGTGAATATATCCGATAAAGTTCGATCAGGTGGATAGATGCGAGACGCGCTTCAAAGA